>NZ_VFUV01000020.1:2500-133488 GCF_006441315.1 Mesorhizobium sp. B2-4-19
AAAAGCGACAAGCCGTTCCGCCCGGGGAAGAAGCAGCCCTTCTGGATGCCAGACACGGAAAATGTCATAGCCGAACTCGGCAATGAGCCGCCGCTTATCGCGGATGGCCGCAGTGGCCCGCCCGATCGGCGCGAGGTTTCTGCGCGCTGGCTGTCGGGAACATTCCTGACCGGCGTGACTTCGAGCGTGCTGATGGGCGTGGCGCTGTTCGCCGCCCTTGACGGGCGCCAGCAACTGGCGACGCCACCCGAAATCGCGGAACTGATCGGCCTTTCCAGCAATGGCGATTCCGGCGAGGTGGCCAAGACAACCAGGCTGGTGGCGCCGCGTCAGATCGCCAAGGCCAAGGACCGCCGCCGCATGGAAGTGTCGATGGTCACCAAGGTCGGCGACCGCGACGTCATCCACACAATGCCTTTCGTGCAGATCAAGATGGCGCTCGCCGCGGGCCACACCACCAGCCGGCCCTACCCGCCTTTCGACCCGATGCAGGTGTTCGGCGACGACGGCGACGACGCTCCGGCGCAACCGGCGGCGGCCTCCGCCGCCTCCGGCCAGATCTATGGCGCCAAGGTCGAAAGCGAGATGAGCCTGAAGACCGTCGACTTCCCGATCGAGACGGCGGCCTTCGACGAGAAGAGCGATCTGTCCGCCGACGAGGTGGAAAAGGTGGTGCGCGAGGCCGGCACCGACCTTAGCGACGGCGCCGTGCAGGTCGCTTCACTCCACTATGTCGATCCGCAGCGATTCGGCGATGCCTTCGCCGAGAGCATGGCCGGTTCCTATGACGTCAAGATCGTGCCGGAAAACGTCTCGGTGTCGCCGCGTGCCGCGACTGACGACCAGGCGCCGGCTTTCGCCGAGGAAATCATTCCCTTCACCAAGGACACCGACCTCACCGAGGCCTTTGCCGATTCGGGTTATACGGGCGACGACGCCACCGGCATGGCCGAAGCGATCGCCAAGCTGTTGAACGCGCCGACGCTGAAAGCCGGAACCGTGCTGCGCGTCGGTCTCGAAGTCCATGGCGACGCCGCCAAGGTCGTGCGCACCAGCGTCTACGACAGGACCACCCATATCGTTACCATCGCGCTCGATGACCGCGGCCAGTATGTGCCGGCGCAGGAGCCCGATCCCAATCCCGAATTGTTGACGGCATTTGGCGATTCGTCGGCGCCGGTGGTGGTGCGCGGCAACCTGCCCACTGTCTATGACGGTATCTACCGCACCGCCTATTCCTACGGCATGTCGAAGAAAATGACCCAGCGGCTGATCAAGCTGCTGGCATCTGGCGTCGACTTCCAGTCACGACTCAATCCGTCCGATCGCCTCGAAGTGCTGTTCTCGCAGCCGGACGGGGATGACCAGACCTCCGACGATTCGGAGCTCCTCTATGTCTCGGCGAACTTCGGCGGTACGACGCGCAACTTCTATCGCTTCCAAATGCAGGACGGCAGCACCGACTATTTCGACGAGG
Source organism: Mesorhizobium sp. B2-4-19 (assembly GCF_006441315.1). Classification (NCBI taxonomy): domain Bacteria; kingdom Pseudomonadati; phylum Pseudomonadota; class Alphaproteobacteria; order Hyphomicrobiales; family Phyllobacteriaceae; genus Mesorhizobium; species Mesorhizobium sp. B2-4-19. Next base: position 3,978 of record NZ_VFUV01000020.1, read on the forward strand.
ATGGATCGAGCGCCGAGCAGTTCCTGCTGCGCAACCCATTGCCCAACGGAAGATTCACCTCCGGCTTTGGGGCGCGCAAGCATCCTATCCTGGGGTATGTCCGTATGCACACGGGCACCGACTGGGCCGCCCCGATCGGATCGCCGATCATCGCCGCCGGCAATGGCGTCGTCGAGAAGGCCGGCTGGGCTGGCGGCTATGGCAAGCAGATCATCCTGCGCCATGCCAATGGCTACGAGACCTCCTACAATCACCAGAGCGCCTTTGCAAAAGGCATCGCGCCGGGTGTTCGGGTTCGCCAGGGCCAGGTCATTGGCTATCTCGGCCAAACCGGTCTTTCCACCGGTCCGCATCTCCACTACGAGCTGATCGTCAACGGCACCAAAGTCGATTCGATGCGTGTTCGGCTGCCGGTAGGCAAGGTGCTGAAGGGCGACGACCTCGTCGCCTTCAAGCGCGAGCGCGAGCGCATCGACGACCTGCTGAAGCAGGAAGAAGGCAATTCGCTGAAGGTCGCGAGCGCCAAGATCGACGGCTAGCGTTTCACCGTTTCCCGAGGGAGAGCGCTACGCGCTTTTCCCGGGAAAACCGCTCACACTTTTCCTGGAATTGCTCTGAACCTTCGCCAATCCGGCATCGGCGAATCAGTTTCGCGACGAATCGGTTGACGATCCATCGGTGCGGCGCGGCCAGGGCAGCGCCTGACCCGAAACGGTCATCCAGGTGATGATCGCTGCAAGCAGGCACAGCACGGCGGTCGTCAAGGATATGGCTGAAAAGGCCGTGTCGCTGGCAGCAAGCCGTGTTGCTTCGAGTTCGGGCGGCAGGCCTGTCGATACCGGTTCGCCAAACCCCGGAATGCCCGACCTGACCCTGGTGTCGAGCATCGTTGAATAGACCCAGGTGGCAAGCGAGCCCATTGCCGCCACCGCGATCAGGCCGCCAATGCGCGAGACGGCATTGTTGATGCCGGAGGCAGCCCCCGTATCCTTGTCTTCCACCGCCGTCATGATCGCGGTGGACAGTGGTGAGACGACCAGCGCCATGCCGAGGCCCATCAGCGCCATCAGCGGAAATATTCCGGTCCAGAAATTGTGGATGCCGGCATGGGCGAGCAAGGCAAGTCCGGCGAAAGCCAAAGCCACGATCAGGCTGCCGCAGGCGATCGGGAAACGCGGTCCGATCCGGTCCGACAACTGCCCGACCGGTCCCGACAGAAGCGCGATCGATGCTGACAGCGGCAGGAAGATGAAGCCGACCTCCGCCGTGCTCAGTCCCCAGCCGGCGATCAGCAGCATCGGCAGATAGAAAAGATTGGCCGACAGCGCGAAATAGAGGAAGAAGGTCGCGACATTGGCACCGGCAAAAGCGCCGATGCGAAACAGGCTGAGGTCGATCATCGGCTCGCGTTGCCGGTGTTCGAACAGGATGAAGACCACAAGCAGCATCGCTCCGGCGGCAATGCTCGGCCCCGCCATATTGCCCTCGCCGCTCGAACTCATCGAGGTCAGCCCATAGGCGAGTGCGCCGAACGCCAATGTCGCGAGCGCGCCACCGCCGAGGTCGAGGCTGCGTTCTTCCGTCGCGGCATCGGCCGGAATCTTGACGAGCAGCAGGTAGATCGAGATCAGGCCGAGCGGCAGGTTGACGGCGAAGATCGCCCGCCAGATGCCGTCGCCGAAAGCCGACAGCACCAAGCCGCCGAGCACCGGCCCAAGGGCCGTGGTCAGCGCCGAGGCGGCGGCCCAGATGCCGATTGCACGGCCCCGCTCCTTTTTCGGATAGGCCTTGGCGATGATGGCGAGGCTGCCCGGCACCATGATCGCCGCACCAATACCCTGGACAGCGCGAAACCCGATCAGCACGACAGCATTCGGCGCCAACGCGCAGGCGAGCGAGGCAACGATGAACAGTGCGATGCCGGCCATGAAGGCGCGGCGCAGCCCGAACCGGTCGCCGGCGGCGCCTCCGGCAAGGATCAGCGCCGAAAGCGTCAATGCATAGGCATTGGAGATCCACTGCGCCTCGGCAAGGCCGGCGCCGAGGTTGACACGGATCGCCGGCATGGCGATGGCCAGGATCGAGCCGTCGATGAAGCCGAGCGCCGAGGCCAGGATCGCCGCGATCAAGACGAATCGCCGCTGCGATTGCGGACAAAAGGTTCCGTTCGTGACCGGGCTGGTCAGCGAGACGGCGGCGGCTTCATTTGGCGAATGCATGCCACCTTGCTTAGACCCCAGGCGCGCCGGCGACAACCGGCCAGCAGCTTGCAGTCCTTGAAACCAGCCAATTGGCCAGGATGCGTCCCGTGCCGATGCAAACGCCGGCAGTCATGCTAGGTTTTCCGGAAGAACGGCAGCCGGGGGCAATCAATGAAACGTCCACTTGAAGCGTCGGCGGAAGGACGCGGCCGCATTGTCGGCATCACCGACGGCGTCTTTGCCATCGCGCTCACGCTCATCGTGCTCGAGATCAGGGTGCCGGCGCATGAGAGCGTGCATTCCGAGCACGATCTGCTCGTCGCCATCGCCGCACTGGCACCGCGCTTCCTGACTTATGCCTTGAGCTTCCTGACGCTGACCATCTTCTGGTTCGGCCAGCAGGCTCAGCATGGGCTGATCGCCAAATCCGACAGGCGGCTTGCCACGCTGAATCTCTGCTTTCTCGCCTTCATCGCGCTCTTGCCGTTCTCGACCGACCTTCTCGCGGACTTCCTCGAATTCAGGACCGCGGTGCTGGTCTACTGGCTCAACCTGCTGATGCTCGGCGTCACGCTGTTCGCCAGCTGGCGCTATGCGGAAAAGAACGGCTTTGTCGCCGAAGATGTCGATGCCGAAACGAAGCGCACGGTCTATCTGCGCATCGTCAAGGCACAGATCCTGTGGGCGATCGGCGCGCTGCTCTGCCTGGTCACGCCGTTGCTCAGCGTCGGCGTCATCCTGGTGGTGCAGCTGATCTATGCCACCGCGTTGCGCGGCTCATTGCTGCGCAAAGTCATCGGCTGAGGGTCCGCCGACAAACTCCACGGTGACGCCTGGCGACACCAGCTTGGCGAGTTCGCGCGCGTCCCAGTTGGTCAGGCGTACGCAGCCATGGCTTTCGGTCTTGCCGATCTTCGACGGCTCGGGCGTTCCGTGGATGCCGTAGGTCGGCTTGTCCAGGGCGATCCACACCGAGCCGACGGGGCCGTTGGGGCCTGGCGGAATGGTCAGGATCTTGTCGTTCTGGCCCTGCTTGAAATTGATGTTCGGGTTGTAGGTGTAGTTCGGGTCGAGCGCGATGCGCGACACGGCGTGGATGCCGGTAGGCGACGGCGTGTCGGACGAACCGATGGTCGCGGGATAGGCAGCGACCAGCTTGCCGCCCGCATCATAGGCGTACACTTCCTTCTTGCTCTTGTCGGCGACGATGCGCGCGACGGGCGTCGAGACCAGCTTGCCGAAATTGGCGACCTTGATGATCGTGCCGGGACGGTTGAAGTCGAGGCCCTTGTTGATCGACTTGAGATAGTTCTCGTCCATGTGGAAGCGCTCGGCCAGCGCCTCGGTGACGGAGGTGTAGCACATGCAGTTGAGCTGCGCCTTCTGGCCGTAGTCTTCCGGGATCGAGGCGACATAGGCACCAGCCGCATCTTCCGCTGTGATGGTGTAGCTGGCGAAAGCATCGCCGCCCGATTGCGCGAGCGCCGCCTGGATGCCGACCGTGTCCGTCGATTTCAGATTGCTGCCGGTGATCTGGTTATAGGCGGCCAGGGCCTTATCGACATTCGAGCCGAAACGCCCGTCGATCACGCCCGGCGAAGCGCCGCCGCGGTCGAGCAGCACCTGCAGCGCCGCCACGTCCTGGCGCACGCCGAGCGACAGCGACGGATCGACGGCGGCCTTGCCGCCAGTATCAGGCGGCAGGGAAGCCTGCGTATCCGGATTGACCTGCTCTGCGTCCGGCCGCGCTGGGTCTATCGCGGCCTCGTTCAGCGGCTGGCGCTTGATGGTGCCCGGCTTTGCCGGTGGCGCATCGGGATAGCTGTTGTCGTAGCTGCCGTCGTCTTGCGGCGCCGGCGGATAGGCTTCGACCGAATTGTCGCCATAGGGGTCGTATTCGTCCGCCGGCGGCGGGATGACCCGGCCTTCCTCTTCCAACTGCTTGCGGCGGAAGCGCGCCATGTCTTGTGGATCGTCGAGATAGTAGCGGTCATCGTCGGCGGGAGCCCGGCCCAATTCGCGCAACCTTGTCTCGCGGCGAAGTGCACGCCGGTCAAGCCGCGTCTGCGGCGGCTGGATGGCGATGACCTTGCCGGTGTCGGCATCGACGATGACGCGGTTGCCGCGGGCATCGTAGTAGATGTCCAGATTTCCGTCCTGGGCCACAAGAATGCCGCCATCATCGGTGGCGCGGGCAACCTTTGCTGCATTGTCCTGCGTCGGCGCGGCAACCGCACCGAAAGACACGAGCCCGGTGGCAAGCGCCGAAAGGGCAAAGATCGTGCGGAACATCGTGGCCAACTCTCCGGTCCGTAATTGCCGCCGCCCGGCGTTGTTCACTGGGCGAACCCCTTCGCCAGCAAACCAGTTACCCCACCCTATGGTTCCAATATGAACCGGGCATGAAGATGGCGGTTTTTCGGCGTACCGACGAATACTCGCTAGCTTGCGAGCCCCAATTCCTTGCGCGCCGGCTTGGTCAGCTTCAGGGCGACAAGGCGATGGCTCTCGCGCAAATAATCCTTCAGCGCAGCATCATCCATGCTCTGGCTTGTCCGACGCTGGATCCATTTCATGCCGCGCGAGGCAAGGTAGGGCGCGGGCCGCAAGCCCGGCTGCTCCTTCAGCACGTCATAGGCGATGTCGGAACATTTGAAGGTGACGAAGAGCTGCTGGCCCTGATCCCAGCCGCCGATCGCAAACACCTTGGTGCCGACCTTCCAGACATGGGCGCCGCCCCACTGGACGACGTGGTTTACCGCGGGCAGTGCGGCGCAGAAGCCATTGTAGTCGTCCAGCGTCATCCGCCCCCCACCCTCGATATGAAAACGTCGCGCGTCCAGGATGGACGCGCGGCGTTGAAATCAGGCCGCCGCTTCGGTCGCGACGACCGGCGGCTTCGAGCGGAAGTTCAACCGGTCGGAACCGGACGTGACCTTGACGGTCGAACCGTCGAGAATCTCGCCGAGCAGGATCTTCTCCGCCAGCGGATCCTGCAGTTCCTTCTGCATCACCCGCTTCAGTGGCCGCGCGCCATAGGCCGGGTCGTAGCCCTTGGCCGCCAGCCACTCGATCGCCTCGTGATCCAGCGACAGCGTGATCTTGCGATCGACGAGCAGGCTTTCCAGCCGCTTGAGCTGGATTTCGACGATGCGGTCCATGTCCTTGCGCCGCAGCCGGTGGAACAGGATCACCTCGTCGACGCGGTTGAGGAATTCCGGCCGGAACGATGCCCTGACCACGCCCATCACCTCGTCGCGCACGGCATCGACATCCTGGTCCTCGCCGAGATTGACCAGATATTCGGCGCCAAGGTTCGACGTCATGATGATCAGCGTGTTGCGGAAATCGACCGTGCGGCCCTGCCCATCGGTGAGCCGGCCGTCATCGAGCACCTGCAAGAGCACGTTGAAGACATCGGGATGCGCCTTCTCGATCTCGTCGAACAGCACGACCTGATAGGGCCGGCGCCGCACCGCTTCGGTCAGCGCGCCGCCTTCCTCATAGCCGACATAGCCGGGAGGTGCGCCGATCAGCCGGGCGACCGAGTGCTTCTCCATGAACTCCGACATGTCGATGCGCACCATGGCGCTGTCGTCGTCGAACAGGAAGCTTGCCAGCGCCTTGGTCAATTCGGTCTTGCCGACGCCCGTCGGTCCCAGGAAGATGAACGAGCCGATCGGCCGGTTCGGATCCTGCAGCCCGGCACGGGCACGCCGCACCGCCTTGGAAACGGCTTGCACCGCCTCGCCCTGCCCGACGACCCGCTTGCCGATCTCGTCTTCCATGCGCAGCAGCTTGTCACGCTCGCCCTGCAGCATCTTGTCGACTGGAATGCCGGTCCAGCGCGAGACGATATGGGCGACATGGTCGGGGGTGACCACTTCCTCGACCATGCCGGCCTTGCCGTCCTGGGCTTCGGCTTCCTTCAGCTTCTTCTCGAGTTCCGGGATCTTGCCATAGGCAAGCTCGCCGGCGCGCTGGAACTCGCCCTTGCGCTGGGCAATGGCAAGATCGTTGCGTGCCTCGTCGAGCTGCTTCTTCAAGTCGGCCGCAAGCCCGAGTTTCTGTTTCTCGGCCTGCCACTTGGTTGTGATCTCGGTCGATTCCTCCTCAAGGCCGACAAGCTCCTTCTCCAGGCGGGCGAGCCGGTCCTTCGAGGCATCGTCCGTCTCGACCTTCAGCGCCTCGCGCTCGATCTTGAGCTGCATGATGCGGCGGTCGATCTCGTCCAGTGCCTCTGGCTTGGAATCGACTTGCATCCTCAGCCGCGAAGCGGCCTCGTCGACAAGGTCGATCGCCTTGTCCGGCAGGAAGCGGTCGGCGATATAGCGGTTGGACAGCGTCGCCGCCGCCACCAGCGCCGAGTCCGAGATACGCACCTTGTGGTGCTGCTCGTATTTTTCCTTCAGGCCGCGCAGGATCGAGACGGTGTCCTCCACCGTCGGCTCATCGACAAAGACCGGCTGGAAACGGCGGGCAAGTGCCGGATCCTTCTCGACATGTTTTCTGTATTCATCGAGCGTGGTCGCGCCGACGCAGTGCAGTTCACCGCGCGCCAGCGCCGGCTTCAACAGGTTCGACGCATCCATCGCGCCGTCCGCCTTGCCGGCGCCGACCAGCGTGTGCATCTCGTCGATGAACAGGATGATGTTGCCATTGGCCGAGGTGACTTCGGAGAGCACGGCCTTCAGCCGCTCCTCGAACTCGCCGCGATATTTGGCGCCGGCGATGAGTGCGCCCATGTCGAGCGCCATCAGCTGCTTGTCCTTCAGCGATTCCGGTACGTCGCCATTGACGATGCGCAGCGCCAGGCCTTCGGCGATCGCCGTCTTGCCGACGCCCGGCTCGCCGATCAGCACCGGATTGTTCTTGGTGCGGCGCGACAGCACCTGGATGGTGCGGCGGATCTCGTCGTCACGGCCGATGACCGGGTCGAGTTTGCCGGCGCGCGCGTCGGCGGTCAGGTCGCGCGCGTACTTCTTCAGCGCGTCATAGCCTTGCTCGGCACTCGCCGAATCGGCGGTACGGCCCTTGCGGACATCATTGATGACCTGGTTCAGCGCCTGCGCGGTGACGCCGGCCTTTGCCAGTATGTCGGCGGTCTTGGCCGACTTTTCCATGGTGAGCGCCTGCAGCAGCCGCTCGACCGTGACGAAGCTGTCGCCGGCCTTCTTGGCCAGTTCTTCCGCCGTCGAGAACACCTTGGCCAGCGGCTGCGCCAGGTAGAGCTGGCCGTTGCCGCCCTCCACCTTCGGCATTGCCTCGAGCGCCGTCTCGACGCCGAGCTTGACGTCGCGGACATTGCCGCCGGCGCGCTCGATCAGTGACGCGGCCAGGCCCTCGTCATCGTCGACGAGCACCTTCAAAATGTGTTCGGGGGTGAATTGCTGGTGATTGCGTGAGAGCGCCATGGTCTGCGCGGACTGGATGAAGCCGCGCACGCGCTCGGAGTACTTCTCAAGGTTCATATCTGTCTCCTTCCATCACCGGCCCGCTTTGCGGCACCGGATCAGATTGCGGTGACGGACCCGCCCATTCGAGCCGGGTCCTGTTCCGCCGAGATATGGTGCATAGGCCATGCCGTCTCAAGACGCCTTGATGTCGGTCAATGCATAATATTCCACGTCAGCCGAGACGAAAACGGCGGAGATTTCTCTCCGCCGTTCAACGTTTTGAAATGCCGTTCGTTCAGTTGTCGATGTCGACGATCACCGGCTCGGCATTGCCGCTATCGGCCGGGGCCGCGGCCACCTCGCCGGCATCCGCGTTGTCGCTGCCGCCATCGACCTGGTCGGCACTGGCGCGCGGACGGCGCGGACGGCGCGGGCGACGGACAGCGCCGCTCTCGGCAGCCGCTTCGTTGAGCTCGGCCTGGGCGGCAAGAGCCGCCGGCGAAAAACTCTCGAACAGCGGCGCCGGCTCGGCGACGGCAACGGTCTCGGCCGGTGAACCAGGCTCTAGCTGCACCTCCGCTTGTGCCGGGGCTTCGTTGCGCTGCTGGCCGCCTTGCTCGGTCGATGACGCGTAATCACGCTGGCTATTCTGGCCATAGCCGCCATTGGGGCGGCGATCGCGGTGACGCCCGCCATTGTTGTCGCGGCCACCATTGTTGCGCCCATTATTGTCGCGCCCGCCATTGTCGCGCCCACCACTGTCGCGATTGTCGCGGCCGTCACGGTTCAGCGCGACCTCGGCCGGCATGCCCTCGATCACCGGCTGCGGACCGGCGCCATGGTTGATGACAGGAATTTGCGGATCGGAGACGGTGTTGCCGCCATTGCCCCCGCCATTGTTGCCGGCATTGTTGCCGGCATTGTCGAAATCGTCGCGATCTTCATCGCCGTCATCGTCGAAATCGTCACGGTTCTGCTGGACGTTCTGGATCGGCATCTGCGCCTGCGCGGCGGCAATGATGCGATTGTAGTGTTCGGCGTGCTGGAGATAGTTCTCCGCCATGACCCGGTCGCCGGAGCTTTGCGCGTCACGGGCCAGCGTAGCGTATTTCTCGGCGATCTGCTGAGCCGATCCACGGATCTTCACATCCGGGCCGTTGCTCTCGTAGTTGCGCGTCAGGGGATTCGGGCCCTTGCGGTTGTTGTTGTTGTTATTGTTGTTGCCGCCGCCGCCGCCACTGTTGTTGCGACCGCGCATGCGCCTGTTCTGCTGTTGTGGCCTCATTCGACTCTCTTCATCTTGAAATTTTCGAAAACTCGTTACGAACGGAGGCGCTCATGCAGCCAGCCGTTTCGTTTCTTCACCGGCGTTCGCCCGCATCAATTGCGTTGGCGCCACGTGCCATCCTGTTCCGGTTACATCACTTGCCGGACGATTCCCGCACGAAGCTTGGGCGTCGTTTGCGCAAGAAGGCAGCTATTTCCAAGGAGGACCGAATCGCTAAGAGCACTGCCTGCTTCGTCTCATCCGGTTGAGGCGACCCTAGCCGCATTCCCTGGTATTGCCAAGCGGTTTTTTCGCACTGCGTCAAGGCTTATCCCCATTGAAAGACAAGAACCCTGTCGTTTCCGCCGAGATCACGCAAAGCAGCAGCCGATGCATAACCAGCCGCCTTGAATATATCCGTAACCTCATTGCGTTGCGTATGGCCGATCTCGACCGCAATCCTGCTTTCGGCTTCTAGAAACCGTGCCGCCTCGGCGGCAATGATCCTGTAGGGGTTCAGCCCATCCACGCCGCCATCCAAGGCTTGGCGTGGGTCGAAATCGCGGACCTCGTCCTGCAGATTTCCAATGTCTCCTGACGGTATATAGGGAGGGTTTGCGGCAATTACATGGTATCGGCCGGAAACTTTTTCGAACCAGTCCGACTGCACCGTCGTGAACCTGGCTCCGAGTCCGAGTTCCACGGCATTGCGCGCCGCCGTCGCCAGAGCGCCGGCGGAAATGTCGACACCGGTGGCGGTCGCGGCCGGCACGGCACTCAGCAGCGCCAGCGCGATGGCTCCCGACCCGGTGCCGAGATCAAGGATGCGGCAGGCCCCCTCCCGCGTGGCCATTGCCTTGACGAAGGGCAGCATCGCCTCGACCAGCGTTTCGGTATCCGGCCTCGGCTCGAGCGTTTCCGGCGACAGCGCCAGGCGCAAACCGTAGAATTCGCGGTAGCCGAGGATGCGGTGCACCGGTTCGCCACCCGCCCGGCGTCTCAGGGCGGCATCAATCGCGGCGATGGTGTTGCTGTCGATCATGCGTTCAGGGTCGGCAACGGCCTGCGTGCGCGTCGTGCCGGAAAAATGTTCGACGATCAGCCGCGCATCGAGCGCCGGATCGCCGACCCCGGCCGTCATAAGCCTGGCCCGCGCTGCCCGCAGCAACGGCCCCAGCGCCTCGGGCAGAGGGTCAGCCATCAAGGCCGATATCGGCCAGCAGCTTCGACTGGTGATCGGCGATCAGCGCGTCGACGATCTCGTCGAGCTCGCCCATCATCACCCGGTCGAGCTTGTAGAGCGTCAGGTTGATGCGATGGTCGGTGACGCGGCCTTGCGGGAAATTGTAGGTGCGGATGCGCTCCGAACGATCGCCGGAGCCGACCTGCGATTTGCGCGATTCCGAGCGCTCCTCATCCGCCTTGCCGCGCTCCAGGTCATAGAGCCGGGCGCGCAGGATCTGCATGGCCTTCGCCCGGTTCTGGTGCTGCGACTTCTCCGCCTGCACCACCATGATGCCGGTCGGCAAATGGGTGATGCGCACCGCCGAATCGGTGGTGTTGACGTGCTGCCCGCCGGAGCCCGAGGCACGCATCGTGTCGATGCGGATGTCTTCGGCGCGGATCTCGATGTCGACTTCTTCCGCTTCCGGCAGCACGGCGACGGTCGCCGCCGAGGTGTGAATGCGCCCACTGGCCTCGGTCGCCGGCACGCGTTGCACGCGATGAACGCCGGATTCGAATTTCAGATGGGCAAACACGCCCTTGCCCGAGACGGTGGCGATGATTTCCTTGAACCCGCCGGCATCGCCGTCGCTGGCCGACACGGTCTCGAACCGCCAGCCGCGTTCGGCGGCATAGCGCTCATACATGCGAAACAGGTCGCCGGCGAAGAGCGCCGCCTCGTTACCGCCGGTGCCGGCACGGATTTCGAGGATGGCGTTCTTGTCGTCGGCGGCATCCTTGGGCAGAAGCAGGATCTGGATATCCTTCTGCAGCGTTTCGATACGTTCCTCCACGCCGGGCAGATCCGCCTCGGCGAGAGCCCGCATCTCGGCGTCGGTGCCCTTGTCGGCAAGCATTGCCTCGAGGTCGGCCTGCTCATGCTCGGCCGAGCGCAATTCCCTGACCTTGGCCACCATGTCCTGCAGCTCGGCATATTCCGATGCCATCCTCACATAGGCATCCGGCGCCGGGCCGGCCGACATCTGCGCTTCGAGCATCTCGAAACGCTTGACGACTTGATCCATACGATCGCGGGGCAAATTGACCATGATGGGGACGCTACAACGGAATCGAGCGGTCGTCGGCGAAGGCCTGCAGCAGCGCCCGCATCGGCAACCCCTGCGCCGGCGCCATCAGATTGTCGTCGAAGAACGCCGTCAGTTCATCCAGCGGCAATTCCGTCAGCATCGCCTTGACCGGACCGATCGAGGCCGGCGACATCGAGATCGAGCGGAAGCCAAGACCGATCAGCGCCATCGCCGAGATCGGCTTGCCTGCCAGTTCACCGCACAGCGTCACCGGCGTGTGGTTGCGGGTGCCGGCATCGGCGATCTGCTTGAGCACGCGCAGGAATGGCGCCGACAACGTGTCGAAGCGGTTGGCCAGTTGCGTGTTGCCGCGGTCGACCGCCATGACGAACTGGAACAGATCATTCGAGCCGACCGAGACGAAATCGACCGCCTTCATCAATTCGTCGAGCTGGAACAGAAGCGACGGCACTTCCAGCATCGCGCCCAGCTTGAGGCTGGTCGGCAGATGATGGGCGAAACGCGAGAGATGCCGCACCTCGCGGTCGATGATTTCGCGCGCCTGGGCGATCTCGCCAAGCTCGGTCACCATCGGCAGCATCAGCTTGAGCTCGCGCCCGCCGCTGGCCTTCAGCAGGGCGCGGATCTGGGTGCGCAGCAACCCCGGCCGGTCGAGCGTCAACCGGATCGCCCGCCAGCCGAGCGCCGGGTTTTCTTCCTGGATGGCGCCCTTGAAATAGGGCAGCACCTTGTCGCCGCCGATGTCGATGCTGCGGAAGGTGACCGGCTTGCCGCGCGCGGCCTCAAGCACGTCGCGGTAGAGCTTCTCCTGCGCCTCGGCGCGCGGAAAGGTCGAGGCGACCATGAACTGCAGTTCGGTGCGGAAAAGGCCGATGCCGGCGGCGCCCGACTCGGCCAGCTGCGGCAGGTCGACGGCAAGCCCGGCATTCATCAGGAGATCGACTTGCACGCCGTCCCTGGTCGTCGACGGCTTCTTGCGCAGTTCGCGATAGACCTCTTGCCGGCGGGCGCGGAACCGCACCTTTTCGGCATAGGCCGCTTCGAGATCGGACTGCGGCCGCAGATGGATCGTGCCTTCCTCGCCGTCGACGATGATGGCGTCGCCGTTTTCCGCCATGGAAACGGCGCCCTTCATCTGGCCGGCGACCGGAATGCCCATGGCGCGCGCGACGATGACGACGTGGCTGGTGGCGGCACCATCCTCGAGCACCAGCCCGCGCATTTTCTCCCTGGGGTAGTCCAGCAGCTCGGCCGCGCCCATCGAGCGGGCGACGATGATGGCGTCCTTCGGCAGCGAGGCCGCGACATCTTCCGGCCCGCGGCCCATCAGCTGGCGCAAGAGCCGGTTGGCGAGGTCGTCGAAATCGCTCATCCGCTCGCGCAGATAGGGGTCGGTCATATGCAGCATGCGGGCGCGCATGTCGCTCTGCACCTTTTCCACGGCGGCTTCCGCCGTCAGGCCGTTGCGGATCGCCTCCTCCAGGCGCCGCACCCAGCCGCGGTCGTTGGCGAACATGCGGTAGGCTTCCAGCACCTGGCGATGCTCGCCCTCGAAGGCGACGTCGCGGCGCTCCAGCATGTCGTCGATGGAGAGCCGCAGCGAACTGAGCGAGCTCTCCAGCCGCCGGACCTCTTCCTCGCTGTCTTCATTGAACAGATTGGTGACGACGATGCGCGGCTCATGCAGCACGACATGGCCGAGCCCGACGCCGTCGTTGAAGGACAGGCCGGTGAAACTGACGGGCCGGCGCAGGTCGAGTTCCAGCCCAGGCCGGGTCAGCCGCGCCAGATCGCCGGTGGCGATCATCTCGGCGATGACCATGGCGGTGGTTTCCAGCGCCTCGACCTCGTCGTCGCGATAATGGCGCATGGTCTTGTTCTGCACGACCAGGACGCCCAGCGTGCGCCCGGCCCTGAGCACCGGCACGCCGAGGAAGGAATTGTAGATCTCTTCCCCCGTCTCCGGCAGATAGGCGAAAGCCGGATGTTCCTGCGCATTGGACAGATTGAGCGGCCGCGCGCTGGCCGCGATGGTGCCGACCAGGCCTTGCCCGAGCCGCAGCTGCGCCAAGTGGACGGCGTTCGGGTTCAGACCCTCGGTGGCGTAGAGCTCAAGCACCGAATCGGCGCGCAGCACATAGAGCGAGCACACTTCCGCGACCATGTTGGAAGCGATGTCGCGCACGATCCGGTCAAGCCGCTCCTGCGGCTCCAGCGGCTCTTGCATGAGCTCGCGGAGCCGTTTCAGCAAAACGCGCGGGCCGCTGGCCTGGTCACGCATCGCGGCTTCTTCTCCAATGAAACACCTGCCGGCGCAGTTTCCGCCGCTGCCGGCATGCGCGCAACAACTGATTCAGTCTTGCTACTGCTTATCCAGACCGTAGACGGAATGCAAAGTGCGAACCGCAAGTTCGGTGTACGGACCGTCGATCAGTATCGAAATCTTGATCTCGGAGGTGGTGATGGCGCGGATATTGATCGCCTTCTCGGCCAGCGCCTTGAAAGCGGTGGCGGCGACACCGGCATGGCTCCTCATGCCGATGCCGATGACCGAAACCTTCGACATGCCGGCTTCCGACTGCACCACATCGTAGCCGACCTCGGCCTTCAGCGCGTCGAGCACGGCCAGCGCCTTGTCGACGTCACCCGAAGGCACGGTGAAGGTCATGTCGGTGAACTTGCCGTCCTCGGAGATGTTCTGGACGATCATGTCGACATTGATGTTGGCCTCGGCCAGCGGCCCGAAAATGCCGGCGGCGACGCCAGGGCGGTCGCCGACGCGGCGCAGCGAAATCTGGGCCTCGTCCTTGGCGTAGGCAATTCCGGTGACGACCTGCTGTTCCACGATCTCTTCCTCGTCGCAAATGAGCGTTCCCGGAGGATTGAGCAAATCCCCCATTCCGGGCGCGTCGGGATCGTCGAAGGACGACCGCACGAAGGTACGCACCCTGTGCACCATGGCAAGCTCGACCGAACGCACCTGCAGAACCTTGGCGCCGAGCGAGGCCATTTCAAGCATTTCCTCGAAGGAGATCTTGGCCAGCCGCCGCGCCTTGGGCTCGATGCGTGGATCGGTGGTGTAGACCCCGTCGACGTCGGTGTAGATGTCGCAGCGGTCGGCCTTGACCGCCGCGGCGATGGCGACCGCGCTGGTGTCGGAACCGCCGCGGCCGAGGGTCGCGATGCGGTTGTCCGGCCCGATGCCCTGGAAGCCGGCGATGACGGCCACCTGGCCCTCGCCGAAGCGCTTGATCAGGAAGGCGCCGTCAATGTCGAGGATGCGCGCCGCGCCATGCGCGTTGTCGGTCTTGATCGGGATCTGCCAGCCCTGCCAGGAGCGGGCATGTACGCCCATATTCTGCAAGGTGATGGCGAGCAGGCCGGCCGTCACCTGCTCGCCGGAAGCGACGACCGCGTCATATTCGCGTGCGTCGTGCATCGGCGAGGCCTCGCGCGTCCAGCCGACCAGCTCGTTGGTCTTGCCGGCCATCGCCGAAACCACCACCGCCACCTCATGGCCGGCGTCGACCTCGCGTTTGACGTGACGCGCCACATTGCGGATGCGGGCGATGTCGGCGACGGAGGTTCCGCCGAATTTCATCACGATACGCGCCATGGAAGCGAAATGCCTTTGACTGAAGCCGACCAGGAGCCGAAAACGAAGGAAAGCGCCCGGCTGGCGCCGGCCGCTGAATGCGCGGCCTCCTTAGCCAAATGCTTTGGGTTTCGCAAGGCTGGCGGCGGAATGCCGGCTTCAAGAAGACGGCATATTGCCATCTAGGCCGGCGCCGCGTACCAAATGCTGCCCGCGGGGGATTTCCTTTTGGCTCGGCACAACAGATGATTGCTCGTCTTCGGCGCGCCATGCGGTTGCAATCGCTGCCGCTTGTCGCCGGCTTTGCCGTGCTGGCGCTGATCGTCGGCACCCGCGCGCTGCTCGTCGAGGGACAAAGGGCCAATCGTGCCGCCGCGCGCGGGACAATCGAATACCAGCAACAGCTTTCAGGGCTGCTTTCATTGGCGCAGGAAGCCGAGGCAGGCCAGCGCGGCTATCTGCTGACCGGCGAGAAATCCTATCTCGAACCGTACCAGAAGGCTGTCGACGCAATTCCGGGCCAACTTGCCCACATCGATGCCATGACATCATCCAATGATCAGCTCGCCCCGCAGATCAGCCACATCAAGGATGCGCTGGTGCAAAAGCTGGCTGAAATGTCCGAGACGATCGCCCTCTACGACAAGGGCGATGCGTCGAAGGCGCTGGAACTCGTCCGCGGCGGCCAGGGCAAGGCCGCCATGGACGATATCCGCGCCAGCATGGACACGATCCGGCGCATCGGCGCCGCCGACATCGCCGCGCGCGATGAACGCACGGACCAGTTCGAGGCCTGGCTGCGTGTCGGTTCGCTTGCGGCCCTCGCCGCGATCTTCCTGCTCTGCGCCTACACCATCCGCCAATCCCGCCGCCGATTCCGCGAGGTCGCCACCGCCCAGGAAGAGCTGATGCGCAAGAACATCGAGCTCGGCAACGAGATCGACACGCGCGAGAGGGCCGAATCCCAGATTCGCCAGATGCAGAAAATGGAGGCGGTCGGCCAACTGACGGGCGGCATCGCCCACGATTTCAACAATATGCTGGCGGTCATCCTCAGCGCGATGAACCTTGCCCAGCGCAAGCTGAAGCGCGGCGAGAATGACATCGAGAAATTCATCGAGGCCGCGACGGATGCGGCCAACCGTGCAGCCAATTTGACCTCCCGGCTGCTTGCCTTCTCGCGCCTGCAGCCGCTGGCGCCGCAGGTGGTCGACACCAACCGGCTGTTGACCGGCATGTCCGACCTTCTGCACCGCGCGCTCGGCGAAGGCATCCGGGTCGAAACCGTGCTGGCGGCGGGCCTGTGGAAAACCTACGCCGACCCCAGCCAGATCGAGAACGCCATCCTCAACCTTGCCGTCAATGCCCGTGACGCCATGGACAATGACGGCAAGTTGACCATCGAGACCGCCAACAGCCACCTCGACGACGCCTACGCCGCGACGCATGCCGAAGTCACGCCAGGCCAATATGTGATGATCGCGGTAACCGACACCGGCACCGGCATGTCGCCCGAGGTCATCGCCAAGGCGTTCGAACCCTTCTTCACGACCAAGCCGGTCAACAAGGGCACGGGACTTGGGCTGAGCCAGGTGTTCGGCTTCGTCAAGCAGTCGGGCGGCCACGTCAAGATCTACTCCGAACCGGGCCAAGGCACGACGATCAGGATCTATCTGCCCCGGTTTTTCGGACCGGAGGAGCCGGCGGCATCCGCCGGGCGCGGCAAGGGCGCCGCCAGGGTCACCGAAACGATCCTCGTCGTCGAGGACGACGATCGCGTGCGGGCCGCCACGACAGACGCCATACGCGAACTCGGCTACACGGTCATCCACGTTGGAAGTGGCCAGGAAGCCCTTCAGAAGCTGGCGGCGACATCGGACATCGCCGTGCTTTTCACGGATATCGTCATGCCTGCGATGAACGGCCGCAAGCTCGCAGAGGAAGCGGTCGCACGCCAACCCGGTCTGAAGGTCATCTTCACCACCGGATTCACCAGGAATGCCGTCGTCCATAACGGCGTGCTCGACCATGACGTGCACTTCCTGGCCAAGCCGTTCACCATCGAGCAACTCGAAGCCAAATTGCGCGACGTGCTGGACGCAAAATAGGCCGCGCCAGAACGTCCTTCAGCCTGAGGCGGTCACGCTTGTCCACAGGCCGGGATAGTCGACGACGAAGCCGTGCGGCGAGACACCAAGGATCTCGTCATAGCCGAACACGGGCGCAGTGTAGGCGTAGCGGGTCTCGTCGAGATGCCGATAGCTTTGCTCGAGAAGCACTATCTCGAGCGTTGGAAAGCTCAGATAGGCGGCTGGAGCGGGCGTCGTCTCCCCGATGCCGAGGTCGAACCGGCGTATCGCCAGCAGGTTCGATGCCGGCGTGAAGCCGAGGTCGACGTCGACAAGGCCGGCAACGCCCCGCTGAGGCTCGCCGTTCAGCATCCACTCGCCGTCGGCACGTCGTTCAATGGCATAGTGCAGCTCGCGCATGCCGAGAAAACCATCGACCCGCTCCGATCGCGTGCGCCAGCCGGCGTCGCAAATCACCTCATAGGCAAGGCAGCATGGCTTGGCGTCCTGGACGAAGATGGCCTGTCCCTGGAGGCTGTGCCCGCCATCGGCTTGCGACAGCAGGCAGGCGTCGTGGCCCTCCACATCCAGCCTGCGCCAAAGGATCGAAGCCGTCATGACCTTCATCGTGCACTCCTCCGAATCCAAACGATGCTCGTCATTCGCCGGCCGGCCAATTGTGTTTCACCGCCGTGGTCGACAACTGACATGCCCTGACAGGATGCTCCGCCCTGTCGGCAGAGGAAAATTGTTGCCTTGACTTTCCCGCCTCCACGCCCGACTTCCTAGCGTTCGAGGAGACCAACCAATGCCAGAACCCCGACGATCGACGATCGATGCCGGAGAAGTGGAACGCTTTTCCGCCCTTGCCGCCGAATGGTGGAACCCGAACGGCAAGTTTCGTCCGCTGCACAAATTCAATCCGGTCCGGCTTTCCTATATCCGCGACCAGATAGCGACGCGCTTCGGCCGTGATCCGCGTGCCGCGCGGCCGTTCGAGGGGCTGCGCATCCTCGATATCGGCTGCGGCGGCGGTCTTTTGTGCGAGCCGATGGCGCGGCTTGGCGCCGAGGTCGTGGGAGCGGACGCTTCCGAGACAAACATCGAAGTGGCGAAACTGCATGCAGCCGAAGGCAATGTGATCGTCGACTACCGAGCCACGACTGCCGAGGATCTTGCCGACGCCGGCGAAACATTCGACGTCATCCTCAACATGGAAGTGGTCGAGCACGTCGCCGACATCGATCTGTTCGTCGCCAAATGCGGGCAGATGGTCCGCCCCGGCGGCATCATGTTCGTGGCCACCATCAACCGCACGCTGAAGGCGCTGGGTCTCGCCATCATCGGTGCTGAATATGTGCTGCGCTGGCTGCCGCGCGGCACTCACCAGTTCGGCAAGCTGGTGCGCCCGGAAGAACTGGAGAAGGCGCTCGGCGGCGCCAGCCTGACGGTCATCGACCGCACCGGCGTCACCTACAATCCGCTTGCCGACCGCTGGGCGCGGTCGAAGGACATGGACGTCAACTACATGGTGCTGGCGGAGAAGGGATCCGTCTGATCCGGCGCAGTTTTCCTGGAATTTGCTCCAGGTGTGTCGGGATTGAGGTCAGGCCGAGTCGAAAATGGCGGCTTCCGAGAACCGGAGCGGAGCTCACTTTTGGCTACGCGAGCACCGGCCTGCGCCGGCCGTAGCCTTAGCTGCCACGCCATTCACGAGTGCTTCGGCCGGCGAAGGCCGGAAGCGCAGCAAGCCGCCATTTGCAGCCCGGCATCACCTGAATATCGGCACACCTTAGGCGTCGAGTGGCCGATAGCCCCCGCGCCAGTAGATCAGCGCCTGGCCGGCATCGCGGGTGCGCACCGCCTCGACCGAACCGATGACGATGGAATGCGTGCCGCGGTCGATCATCTCGTCGAGGCTGCAGTCGAAGGCGGCCACCGCGTCCGAAAGCAGCGCGGCTCCGGTCTTCAACGTCACCCATTCGGCGCCCTCATAGCGGTCCTTGCCCTTGATGCCGCCAAAGCCGGAGAAACGCTCCGCCACGGCTTGATGCCGAGGCCCCAGCGAATTGACGCCGAAATGCCGATAGCGCTCGATAACCGGCCAGGTCGATGACGATCGGTTGACGCAAGCGATCACCTTGGGCGGTTCGGCCGACAGCGAGACCACCGAAATGACCACAAGGCCGGACCGGTCGTCGCCGACACCGGCGGTGATGACGCTGACATTGCCGACGATGAGCCGCATGGCGGCGCGAAAGTCGGCGACGCTGACCGGAGCTTCTGTCATGGCAATGCCTCTTCGCTTCTTTGCTAAGCCGCCGACTGCATCGCGGCCGGTGCGATGCGGATGCCCCTCTCTTCGAGAATGGGTAGCACGGTGTCGCGGAAATAGGGGAATTCCTCGACATAATCGACGAAGGACAGTGTCGAACCGCGAAAGCCTGCCGCGTGCAAGGCGGTGATCCCGTCGGCGACCTGGTCGGGCGTCCGTCCTGCTCATCGATGCGGTGACGCGCATTCCCGAAATGGCCGACAAGCTCGAAGACGTCGCGCGCACGCTCGAACTGATGACCGGCATCTACGAACAGGCGGCGCGGGCCGCCGCCACGCACCGCCGCCGGAACCCAAGGCCGGAGCCCGGCGGCGACGCCGACGGCGGCGGAAAACTCTGACGATTTTTACGCAGGCTGCGGCTTCGCGATGGCTTGGCTCTGCGCCTTCGTGGTGATGAAGACGCCGGCGGTGATGATGGCGGCGCCGGCCCAGGTCAGCAGCTGATAGCGTTCGCCAAGGAAGATCGTGCCGGCAAACAGGCCGACGGCGGCCGCCACATAGCCGATCTGGCTGAGATAGACCGGGCCGCCGACCGCCTGCAGCCGGAAGAAGAAGGCGAACATCGCAGACGCCGATGCGACCTGCGCGATGACGACCAGCGGCACGCCGCCGAGCGGCGCGAAGGCCTTGATGCCGAACAGAGCGAGAATGCCGGCGAGCAGCAGCGTCGCCGACGCCAGATGGCTGCCGACGGCAAGCTCGATCGGGCCGGTGCCTACCGGCCAGTCGACGGTGCGGTAGATGTTGCCTGCGGCAAGGCTGACCGGGATTAGCAGCCCCATCGCCACCCAGAACAGATCGGCCGGCTGGCCGGCCTCGCCGCGCGTCGCCGCCACAATTACGGCGCCGACGAAACCGACGGCGATGCCGATGATGCCCAGCATGTTGGGGCGCCGGACCCGCAGCAGGATCGAGAACACCAGTGTGACGACAGGCGAAAGCGTGAACATGATGCCGGTATAGCCGGCGCCCAGATGCGGTATGGCCGAGAACATCAAGAGATTGGGCACGGCATAGGACACGGCGGACGTGACGAAGAAATAGCGCAGTTTGTGCGCGGTGAGCCGGATACGCTGGCCGCGCAGCAAAAGCGCGCACAAAAGCACGCCGCCGGCGCCGAGCGAGATGACGAAAGCCCAGACCATGGCCGGCACGCCGGCTGCCGTGGCGAGCTTGCCGAAGGGCAGTGTCAGGCCGAGCAGGCCGCCTGTGACGACCAGCAGGCCGAGCGCCGAATCCCAGAGAAATTCCATCGGATGGTCCCGTTACTCAATCGTGAAATTTGGCACTTGCGGCGCTTGGCCGGTGCTGTACCTTAAGATAGGATAACACAAAGATTCTTAACGTCAAGATATTTAACGGTGAGACAGATGGATCGCGCGGCGAAAGCGATCGAGCAGTGGAAGCGGGAACGGCCGGACCTTGATGTCTCGCCGATGGGCGTGCTCGGGCGATTGAACGAAGCCTCGTCGTTGATCGCGCGTGATCGCCTGGCCCCGCTGTTTGCGCAATTCGGATTGCAAGCCGGCGAGTTCGACGTGCTGGCGACGCTGCGCCGCTCAGGCTCACCTTACGCGCTGACGCCGACAGATCTCTACGAAGCGACCATGGTGACATCGGGGGCCATGACCAACCGGCTCGACCGATTGGAAAAGGCCGGATTGATCCTGCGTGGCCCGCACCCCAACGACCGGCGCGGCATCGTCGTGCGGCTTACCGAGAAGGGTCTCGCCTTGATCGACGAGGCCCTGACCGCCCACGTCGCCAATGAGCACGAGATCCTCGCGGGCCTGACGCCTGCGGAACGGGAAGCGCTCTCGCACCTGCTTGAGAAATTGATAGGCAGCGTGAGCTGAACCTTCAGTTGCGGTCGTCCGGAAACACCGGGATCGGCATGAAATCGACGCCATCCTCGGCCAGCCCCTTGGCCTCTTCCAGCGTCGCCTCGCCATAGATGCCGCGCGGGTCGGTCTCGCCGAAATGGATTTTTCGCGCTTCCTCGGCGAATTTGTCGCCGACATAGTCGGCATTCTCGCGCACCTTCTCGGCCATCGCCTTGAGTTGCGCCAGGGCCTGCTTCTGCGCCTCGCCCATGGCGAGCGCTATGGTCTCCTGCTTGCGCGCCGTGGAAACGGCGGGCGCCATCAGGGCCTTCTCTACCTTGTGCGAGCCGCAGCTCGGGCAATCGACAAAGCCGCGCTTCTTCTGGGTGTCGAAATCGTCATTGCTGCGGAACCAGCCCTCGAACTCGTGCTCGTTCTCGCAGATCAGGGAAAAGCGGATCAAGAGGCAGCACCCCTGAGTCGGGGCGCATCCGCCGCGCCGGCATTGATGGTGAAATCCCGCGCATTCTTCAAATTGGGAATCTTCTTGCGCGCCGCAAGTGACTGCGCCGGGTCGATCTCGGCGACGATCACCGCCGGCTCGTCATGCGCGGCTTCGGCGATGATGCGCCCCCAGGGATCGACGATCAGCGAATGCCCAAACGTCTCGCGGCCGTCCTCGTGCAGGCCGCCTTGCGCGGCGGCAACGACAAAGGCGCCGTTCTCGATGGCACGGGCCCTGAGCAGCACATGCCAGTGCGCCTCGCCGGTCTGGCGGGTGAAGGCGGCGGGCACGGTCAAAACATCGGCGCCAGCCAGCGCCTCGGTGCGGAACAGTTGCGGGAAACGCACGTCGTAGCAGACCGCAAAGCCTAGCTTCGCGCCCGCTACCTCGGTGACGACGGCCTCGGTGCCAGGTTCGTAGGCCGCGGATTCGCGCCAGCTTTCGCCATTGTCGAGGTCGACATCGAACATGTGGATCTTGTCATAGGTGGCGAGCGTCGCGCCGTCCGGACCGAACAACAGCGCCCGGTTGGCGAGCTTGCCGTCGGCGCGCAGGATGGCGGTGGAGCCGATATGCAGGAAGACGCCGAGTTCGCGCGCCAGTCCGCGCCCAGTCGCGACGATGATGTCCTTGTCCTCCGAGGTGAAGGAGGCGGCGCGCGCCTGCTTGTCGCGGATCAGCGCCCCGGTCATTTCCGGCGTCTGGATATAGGTCGCGCCCTGACCGGCCGCCTCCCGCACCAGCCGGTCGAGATCGACCGCATTGCGCTCGGGGCTTTCACCGGAACGCATCTGGACCGCCGCAGCCTTGAAAACACCCATCGTCATACCCTCAAATCGTCGCGCCATTGGCGAGCAGCTTGTTCAGCCGGCCTTCGGCCTCCAGCTCGTGGAGATCGTCGCAGCCGCCGACATGCGTGTCGCCGATGAAGATCTGCGGAAAGGTCGTTCGGCCGTGCGCGCGCGAGATCATCTCCTGGCGCAGCTCCGGCGAAAACGAGGCGTCATGCTCGGTATAGGCGACGCCCTTGCGCTCCAGCAGCCGCTTGGCCGCCGTGCAGTAGCCGCACATCATGCGCGTATAGATCGTGACATCGACCATGACGAATTTCCGCTTCCGTTGCCGACTTATATAGTCACGGACTCGTCCGCCCGGAAGTCCCCCGGCAGCACACGCGCGAAGGTCAGCACGTCGACGGCGGCGGCACCTCCCTTTTTCAGCGCCTTGGTGGCTGCGCGCACGGTGGCGCCCGTGGTGTAGACGTCATCGATCAGAAGCACCCTGCGGCCGGCGATCTCGATCTCCGCCTCGGCAGGCACGCGGAAGGCGGCTCGCACATTCTCCTCGCGCTCCTGCCGCTCCAGCCCGACCTGCTGGCGGGTGAGTTTCACGCGCCGCATGGCGGAAGGCGCGAAAGACAGGCCGCTGAGCTCGCAAACCGCACGCGCCAGTTCCGCCGACTGGTTGAAGCGCCGCCGGAAAAAACGCCGCCAGTGCAGCGGCACCGGCACCACCACATCGGCCTCGGCGATGAGATCGGCGCCTGCGCGCACCATCCAGCGCGCCATCCAAGGCGCCAGATCGGTGCGATCCTGGTATTTCAGCCCTTGCACCATCTGGCGGGCAACGCCGGAATAGGCGACGGCTGCCCGCGCCCGCTCGAAGGGCGGTGGATCCGCGATCGCCTCGGCCGACAGAAAACCCTCGCCCATATGGTGGGTGAACGGCGTGCCCATCACCGGGCACCAGGGCCGTTCCAAGAGCCGCAGCTTCGGCCAGCAGGCGCCGCACAGCACGCCCGGCTGCGAGACATGCCGGCGGCAACCGGCACAGACCGGCGGAAACAGCATGCGCGCCGGCCAGCCCAGGGCCGATCGGGCGAGGTTCCTGATCCCGATGGACTTGATCTCTGGCATCGGATCGGCCACGTGGTTGGTTCTCCGCACCGAGTGTACCAAGTATATCAGGGCGTGGACAAACAAGGATCCACCCGTTGCAGGCTATTATGGATACCTCTTTGTGGCTGGCGCACAAGCGGCGCGCGCTCAGCCATCCTGTCGACGGCGCCGATTTCCTGATGAACCGTGCCGCCGAGGACCTTGCCGAGCGGCTGGGTGCCGTCGAGCGGCGGTTCGGCAAGGCGGCGGTGCTGTTTTGCCAGACGCCGGCCGCGGCCGATGTGCTCGCCGCGAGCGGCAAGGTGGCGGAGATCGTCCGCGTCGAGACGGACGCCGTCTTCCTGATGGGTGGCGTCGGCCTGGTCGCGCCGCTGGAAACCGTGCCGTTCGAGCCGGCAAGCCTCGATCTGGCGGTATCGCTTCTGTCGCTACAGGCGATGAATGACATTCCCGGCATGCTGATCCAGATCCGCCGCGCGCTGCGGCCGGACGGGCTCTTTCTCGGCGCCTTCGCCGGCGCCGGCACGCTCGGCGAGTTGCGTGAGAGCCTGCTTGCCGCCGAGACCGAGCTTTACGGCGGCGCCAGCCCCCGCGTCATCCCCTTCACCGACGTGCGCGACGCCGGTGCGCTGCTGCAGCGCGCCGGTCTTGCCCTGCCGGTCGCCGATGTCGAGACCGTGACGGTGCGTTATGCCAATTTGTTTGCCTTGATGGCCGATCTGCGCGCCATGGGCGAAACCAGCGCCCTCACCGATCGCAGCCGGCGGCCGGGCACACGCGGACTGTTTGCGCGTGCCGCGGAAATCTATGCCGAGCGGTTTTCCGACGCCGACGGCCGGATCCGGGCAAGTTTCTCGATGGTCTGGATGTCGGGCTGGGCGCCCGATGCATCGCAGCAGAAACCGCTGAAGCCGGGTTCAGCCAAAGTCTCGCTGAAGACGATACTGGAAGCCCCGGACGGGCAATGATCGGGTCAGCCGCGGACAGCCAGATCAGGGTGCGAACGCGTTCGCGAGCCGGCTGCCATTGTCGCTGAACAGCCAGGTGATCGAGTTGAACACCTGACTGATGCCGGCGACGATGGTCAGCGACAACACAGCGATGATCAAGCCATATTCGACCGCCGTGGCGCCGGTTTCGTCTTTCAGAAAATGCAGCAGCACTGGTTTCATCACCTCGATCCCCTCGCCGAGGACCTTACCGCCGACCTGTTAAGAAAGGTTAACGGCAAAGCCTTAACAGGCGGTGAAACCGCCACCTCTTGCAAATTCCAACCATGTCAGCAGTCGCCGCTGGTTCTGCCATCGGAGCCGATAATGCAGACCGAATCGGGCTGCGCCTGCAGCACGCTGCGGCGCACCGTATAGGTGGTGCGATGGTTGATCGAGCCGGTGGCCGTCATGTCGAGACCACCGGGAAAATCATCGCGTGCCGATTGCGAGCGCGTCTGGCTGTCGAGGTATGGGGTCGCGATCAGCGCCAGCGCCACAGCGGCCGAGCCGAACAGCAGTGTCACGCGCAGGATGCCCATGCCCGCATCGGCGGCACGAAAGCCGCGGTCGGGCCGGATCGAATCCCAATCCCTGTCCAGGCTCATCCTATCGCTCCCCAGCCAATCCGCGACGCGGCCGCGACGACACGGCCATGCATCAATTTTTCATGATGAGATAAATCTTCTATTAACGCTGGCTGATATGGGCGGTGGCCCGCTCCTCAGAGCAATTCCAGGAAACGTGAAGCGCCTTTCCCTGGAAAGGCTCGGAGCGCTTTCCCTTGGGAATTGCGTCAAGACAAATCCTCAGAGCAGATCGATCAGGAACGGAATCAGCGGCGCGTCGGCCGGCGGCATCGGATAATCACGCATCTGCTTTGGCCGTACCCATTTCAGCGCCTGCCCTTCCCGGGGCTGGGCAATGCCGCGGAAGCGGCGGCAGACAAACAGCGGCATCAACAGATGGAAGCCGTCATAGGAATGGCTGGCGAAGGTAAGCGGCGCCAGGCACGGGATTTCGGTCTCGATGCCGATCTCCTCGTGCAATTCGCGGATGATGCATTGTTCCGGCGTCTCGTCGGGCTCGACCTTGCCGCCGGGAAATTCCCACAGGCCGGCAAGCTGCTTGCCCTCGGGCCGCTGCGCGAGCAGCACGCGGCCGTCGGTATCGACCAGCGCGCAGGCCGCGACCAGGAGCAGGCGCTTGCCGGTATTGAACGGATCATTCATGCCCGACGTCACTCATGACCGGGCGGCCGGCGATAATGGTAGCGATAGACTTCCTCGAAGCCGAGCGACCGATAGAGCGCCAGCGCCGGCACATTGCCGGCCTCGACCTGCAGCCAGGCCTCCCGCGCGCCGCGCAGCCGCGCCCATTTCAGCGCCGACCGGATCAGGTTGCGGCCATGACCCTTGTTGCGCGCCGCCTTGTCTGTGGCGACTTCGAAAAGGCCGGCGAGATCGCCGTCATGCACGCAGATCAACGTCGCCAGCGCCTCTGCCCCATCTTCCAGTGCGAACAGCCCGGCCTCGGGCTGGATGGCGCCGATGATCTCCGACAGGCCGGGCCGCAGCGAAACATCCGAGCCACTGACCTTGAGCAACGCGCCGATGAAGCGGCTGATGTCCTTGAGCGGAATCTGGTCCATGGCGGCATCGAGCTGGGCGTCGGCCAGCGGCAGCCTCATGACCAGCGATTCGTCGAACCGGCTCCAGCCCTCCTTGTCGAGATGGCCGGCAAGATCGGGACCCGACAGCGGCGACATGCGGAACGTCAGCGGCCTTCCATAGGCGTCGAAACGGCGGCTGGCGCGGCCGATGCGGTCGGCTATGTGCTGGATATCGCCGGGATCGAGCGGGTTGACCGAATTCAGCCGCTTGGCCGGATGGCCGGCGGTGAGCCGCACCACCCAGGTGCCGTCATAATGGACGGCGGCCGCCGGCCAGGCGCGAAAGCCGGCCGCCTCGTAGCGGCGCACGATCGCAAGCATGCTTGCCGGATGCCTGGAAGCCAAAACCGTCAGCTCCGATAA
This sequence comes from Mesorhizobium sp. B2-4-19, assembly GCF_006441315.1. NCBI lineage: Bacteria > Pseudomonadati > Pseudomonadota > Alphaproteobacteria > Hyphomicrobiales > Phyllobacteriaceae > Mesorhizobium > Mesorhizobium sp. B2-4-19. Next base: position 30,366 of record NZ_VFUV01000020.1, read on the forward strand.
TCGCCGTTGATGGCGACATATTCCTTGGTGAGGTCGCAGGTCCACACCGTCGCCTTGCCGCGGCCGATGCCGATATCGGCACGGATGCGGATATCGTCGCGCTTCATGTAGGCCGAGGTCTCTTCTTCCGAATAGGCCGTATCGCGCTCGCCCTCATGCGCCAGCCTGATATCGCCGAACCAGATCGACAGCCGGTCGCGGTCGGCGGGCTCGCCGGCCTTGCCGACGGCCATGACGACACGGCCCCAATTGGCGTCCTCGCCGGCGACCGCCGTCTTGACCAGCGGCGAATTGGCGATCGACAGCGCGATGCGCTTGGCCGAGCGGGCCGATTTCGCGCCGGTGACGGTGACTTCGACCTGCTTGCGGGCGCCCTCGCCGTCGCGCACCACCTGCAGCGCCAGCGACTTCAGCACCTTGCCGAGCGCCCGGCGGAACTGACCGAGCCGTACGTCTTTCGGGTCGGTGATTTCGGGCGCACCGCGCTTCGCCGCCTTGCCGGTGGCGAAGATCAGCAGCGTGTCGCTGGTCGAGGTGTCGCTGTCGACGGTCACCGCGTTGAAGGTCTTGGCCGTGCCGCGCGACAGCAGATCCTGCAGCACGGGGGCCGCGATCGGCGCGTCGGTGGCGATGAAGGACAGCATCGTCGCCATGTCGGGGGCGATCATGCCGGCGCCTTTGGAGATGCCGTTGATGGTGACCTCGGCATCGCCAAGCTTGACGGTCTGCGTCGCCACTTTCGGATAGGTGTCCGTGGTCATGATGGCCTTCGCCGCCTCGGTCCACAGGTCGGGCTTGCCATCACTGACCAGTCCGGCGAGCAGATGGCTGAACTTGGTCGTGTCGAGCGGCTCGCCGATGACACCGGTCGAGGCCAGGAAGACCTCCCCTGCGGTGCAGCCGGCAGCCTTTGCCGCCGCCTCGCCGGTCAGCGCGGTGGATTCGCGGCCCTTCCTGCCGGTGAAGGCATTGGCATTGCCGGAATTGACGACCAGCACCCGCGCCTTGCCGGCGGCAAGGTTCTGGCGGCAGAAATCGACCGGCGCCGAGGGGCATTTCGACCTGGTGAACACGCCGGCGACCGCGGTGCCGGCATCGAACACCATGGCCAGCAGGTCGGTGCGGTTCTTGTACTTTATCCCCGCTTCGGCGGTGGCGATGCGCACCCCTTCAATGACAGGCATCTTGGGGTACTTCTTCGGCGCGAGCGGCGAAATCGTCGTGGACATGGGGACCTCGGGCGGGAAAATCGCAAGGGAAGGCCGGTTTGCCCGATACGGCGCGTGGGCGCAAGGGCGTTTTCGCCGCGCCTGCCTGGGCGGCGAACCACGCCGGATTAAGCCTGCATTTCAAATCTGTTGGCGTCGCCGGGCCCTGTGTTGCTATGATTGCGCCCCATGGGCAGGCTCGCGATCCTCGCTTGGGCATCTCTGGGACTGTTGCTGCTGAGCGCCGGCGCTGAGCCGGCGCGGCGCGTTGCACTCGTCATTGGCGACGGGCCGAGCCGGCGCCGGCTCCACAGGTCGCCGCACTTGGGCGCTCCGTGGGTGACGACAAGGCTTCGATCGAACACTTCCTGCGCCGGGATTGTCTGACGCCCGACACCAAGACGATGGCAGAAACGGTCAAGCGGATCTACGGCGCGTCGGCCACCATTTTCGGCACACGCTACGACGCCGATGCCATCGTCAAGCTGAAGACCGACTGGTTCGCGCAATGGGCCTCGTGGTCGCTCGGGCTGGAACCCGGCAGCCTGGAGATCACGCCGCATGGCGAGGACCGCGCCGACGCCGCCTTTGCCATGCGCTACGACTATGTGCCGAAGGACAAGTCGGCGGCACGGCTGACCGGCAAGGCGCGCGTCACGCTCGGGCTGGTCAAGGCCGATGGTGGCTGGCGCATCGAATCCGAGACATCGCAAGCGATGCAATAGACATCGGCCGGCGGCCAATCCAGCGGTGTCGGCGGCTCTTGTGCCGGTCGCGCTTCATGTCGATAGGAATTTTTTCTTGACCCGGTTAGGGCAGCTATGCTACAAATTTGTCGATGGTGCTGATTTGCGCCAGTGGCCCGCCGCCCAGGCGGGTTTTTGCTTTTTGGTGCTTCGTCAAGCAACGCGCCGGCGAAGGGTCCGAGGGAACCTCGTTAACCCGGATTCGTTGCCTGCCGCCACTGCCGCCGGCAGCTTGAAAACGGGCCGTTTCGTTTGATCGCCTGGTCACGTATAGTGCCGGCGAATTGTTGGCGAGGATGACAGGAATGGGCGAAATCGCCGATCCGGCACGCAAATCGATTGGCGCCAGGCGCAATCCCGACAGCGCCGAAGCCATTCTGGAGGCTGCCGAAGCCGTGCTGATCGAGGCCGGCTATGCCGGCTTCTCGATCGAGGCGGTGGCGCGCCGCGCCCGTGCCGGCAAGCCGACCATCTATCGCTGGTGGCCGAGCAAGGCGGCACTGCTGCTCGAAGTCTACCAGCGCCAGAAGCGCGTCGACATTCCCGATACGGGAAGCCTGGAGGAGGATCTCGTCGGCTTCCTGGTCAATCTGTTTGCGCACTGGCGCGAGACTTCGTCGGGCAGCGTCTTCCGGTCGCTGATCGCCGAGGCGCAATCGGATGAAACCGCGGCGGCGGCCCTGGCCGGCTATGCCGGGGCGCGCCGCACCCACACCGGCCAGATCATCGAGCGCGCCAAGGCGCGGGGCGATATCGCCGGCGATATCGATGCGGGCGTGGTCGCCGATCTCATCGCTTCCTACGCCTGGCGGCATCTCCTGACCAACCGGCTCGACGAGCCCGAGGCAACGATACGCAAGATGGTCCACTATCTCCTGCAAGGCATAGCGGCATCAGGCAGATGATAGCGGCCAACAAAAAAGGGCGCGGCAACCCTTGGCTGCCGCGCCCTTTTGAAAACTCAATCAGGCTTACTTGCCGGCTTCCATCGTATCGACGGCCTGCTTCAGCTTGGCGTCGGGGATCTCGACCTTGGCGCCGGCGCGCAACGACTTGACCAGCGCGAAATACTTGTCGCGGATGACCGCCTGCTTGGCCTGGTCCTTGACGTCGTCGAAGGCCGGCGGCTGCTTGGCGCGCTTGTCCTCAAGCTTGATGACGTGCCAGCCGAACTGCGACTGCACCGGCTCCTTGGTGTATTTGCCGACGTCGAGCGCGAAGGCCGCCTTGTCGAACTCCGGCACCATCTGGCCAGGCCCGAACCAGCCGAGATCGCCGCCATTGGACTTGCCCGAGGGATCGCTGGTGTGCTCGTTGGCGAGCTTCTGGAAGTCGGCGCCGCCGTCGAGCTGCTTGATGATCGCCTCGGCCTCTTCCTTCGTCTTCACGAGGATGTGACGGGCATGCACTTCGTTGACCGGCGGCGTGTTGGCGATTTCCTGGTCGTAGCGGGCGCGGATCTCGGCGTCGGTGACCTTGTTGACGACGCCCTTCTCGACCATTTCGCCATGCAGCGCGCGCTGCTGCAGGAAGGCCATGCGGCGCTGGAAGTCGGGATCCTTGTCGAGGCCGTCGGTGACGGCCTTGGCGGCCATGACGCGGATCTCGATGGCGGCCGAAAGGGCAGCCGCGCGGCGCTGTTCGGGCGGCAGCTGCGCGAATTGCTGCGACAGCTCGCCCTCGGCAAGCACCAGGTCGGCTTCGGTCAGGGGCTGGCCATTGATCGTGGCGACCACGGCATTCGGGTCGACCGGCGCCGCCGCAGGAGCGGCAGGAGCGGCCTCCTGCGCCATGACGGGCGACAGGCAAAGAGCCGACAGGCCGAAGGCCAGGCCAAGGCTGGCAAGCGACGCACGGCGGAACAACAAGGGCATAAGGATGACTCCGGTGGAGGATTGTAAGAAGGGATGGCTTCCAGATCAGCCAGATTGTGGCGGAATTTGGCGCGACCGGCAGGGCCAGCGCGGCGTTGACATCAGTTGAGCCCCCTCTTATCTGTCCAACGACTTTGCGTCCAGAACCGTTTTCCGGGCGCTTTTTGTGTTTGCCCGTATTCAGGCGGTGCGATCACGCGGATTTGATGGGGCCGGCCGGCGCCTGTCTCAAGATTGAGAATTCTATCGAAAGGACCATTGGATGGTCAGTCTCGGCGGTCTCGCCCGTAAGGTTTTCGGTTCCTCCAACGACCGTCGGGTCAAATCGACCCGGCCCCGTGTCGAGGCGATCAACGCCATGGAAAACGAGATGCGGGCGCTGTCCGACGCCGAACTCGCGGGGCGTACGGAAAAATTCCGCCAGGACATCGCCAATGGCGCCAGCCTTGACGACCTTCTGGTCCCGGCCTTCGCCACCGCGCGCGAGGCGGCGCGCCGCGTGCTCGGCATGCGTCCCTTCGACGTCCAGCTGATCGGCGGCATGGTGCTGCACAATGGCGGCATCGCCGAGATGCGCACCGGCGAGGGCAAGACCCTGGTCGCGACACTGCCGGTCTACCTCAATGCGCTCGCCGGCAACGGCGTCCATGTCGTCACCGTCAACGACTATCTCGCCACCCGCGACTCCGAATGGATGGGCCGCGTCTACAAATTCCTCGGCCTCTCGGTCGGCGTCATCGTCCACGGCCTGTCCGACGAGGAGCGTCGCGTCGCCTACGCGTCCGACGTCACCTACGCCACCAACAACGAGCTCGGCTTCGACTATCTGCGCGACAACATGAAGTACGAGCGCGCCCAGATGGTGCAGCGCGGCCATAATTACGCGATCGTCGACGAAGTCGATTCCATCCTGGTCGACGAGGCGCGCACGCCGCTGATCATTTCCGGTCCGCTCGAGGACCGCTCGGAAATGTACAACACCATCGACACCTTCATCATCCAGCTGCAGCCGCAGGATTATGAGATCGACGAGAAGCAGAAGACCTCGATCTTCACCGAGGAAGGCACCGAGAAGCTGGAGAACCTGCTGCGCGATGCCGGCCTGCTGAAGGGCGAGTCGCTCTATGACGTCGAGAACGTCGCCATCGTCCACCACGTCAACAACGCGCTGAAGGCGCACCGGCTGTTCCAGCGCGACAAGGACTACATCGTGCGCAACGGCGAGATCGTCATCATCGACGAGTTCACCGGCCGCATGATGCCCGGCCGCCGCTATTCGGAAGGCCTGCACCAGGCGCTGGAAGCCAAGGAGCATGTGGCGATCCAGCCGGAGAACCAGACGCTCGCATCCGTCACCTTCCAGAACTACTTCCGCCTCTACAAGAAGCTGTCCGGCATGACCGGCACGGCGCTCACCGAGGCCGAGGAATTCGGCAACATTTACGGTCTCGAAGTCACCGAGATCCCGACCAATCTGCCGGTCATCCGCAAGGACGAGGACGACGAGGTCTACCGGACGGTCGAGGAGAAGTACAAGGCGATCGTCAAGGAGATCCGCGAGGCCAGCGCCAAGGGCCAGCCGACACTGGTCGGCACCACCTCGATCGAGAAATCCGAGCAGCTGGCGGACCGCCTGCGCAAGGAAGGTTTCAAGGATTTCGAGGTGCTGAACGCCCGCCACCACGAGCGCGAGGCGGCCATCGTCGCCCAGGCCGGCAAGCCCGGCGCCATCACCATCGCCACCAACATGGCCGGCCGCGGCACCGACATCAAGCTCGGCGGCAATGCCGAGATGCGCATCGCCGACGAACTGGGCGACATGCCGGAAGGTCCCGAGCGCGAGGCCCGCGAACAGGAAATCATTACCGACGTCGAGCGCCTGAAGGAAAAGGCGCTGGCCGCCGGCGGCCTCTACGTGCTCGCCACCGAACGCCATGAATCGCGCCGCATCGACAATCAGTTGCGCGGCCGTTCCGGCCGTCAGGGCGATCCAGGCCGTTCGAAATTCTTCCTGTCGCTGCAGGACGATTTGATGCGCATCTTCGGCTCCGAGCGCATGGACGGCATGCTGCAGAAGCTCGGCCTCAAGGAAGACGAGGCGATCATCCATCCCTGGATCAACAAGGCGCTGGAAAAGGCGCAGAAGAAGGTCGAAGCGCGCAATTTCGACATCCGCAAGAACCTGTTGAAGTATGACGACGTCTCCAACGACCAGCGCAAGGTGGTGTTCGAGCAGCGCATCGAGCTGATGGACGGCGAAGGCCTCTCGGAAACCATCGCCGAGATGCGCGAGGGCGTCATCGACGAGATCGTCGCCAAGGCCATCCCCGAAAACGCCTATGCCGAACAGTGGGATGTCGCCGGCCTGAAGGCCGAGGTCGCCGAATTCCTCAATCTCGACCTGCCGGTCGAGGACTGGGCCAAGGAAGAGGGCATCGCCGAGGACGACATCCGCGAGCGCATCACGGCTGCCGCCGACGCCGCCGCCAAGGAACGCGCCGATCGCTTCGGCCCCGAGGTGATGAACTATGTCGAACGCTCCGTGGTGCTGCAGACGCTCGACCATCTGTGGCGCGAGCACATCGTCAACCTCGACCACCTGCGCTCGGTCGTCGGCTTCCGCGGCTACGCCCAGCGCGACCCGCTGCAGGAGTACAAGGGCGAGGCGTTCGAGCTGTTCCAGGCGATGCTGGGCAATCTGCGCCAGGCCGTCACCGCGCAGCTGATGCGCGTCGAGCTGGTCCGCCAGGCCGCCGAAGCCCCGCCGCCGGAAGCGCCCGACATGTTCGGCACGCATATTGACGGCAGCACCGGCGAGAACGATTTCGAAGGCGGCGAAACCGCCCTCCTGGTGCGCCAGGAGCAGAGCGCGGTCGTCGCCCCCGAGGACCGCGACCCGAACAATCAGGCGACCTGGGGCAAGGTCGGCCGCAACGAAGCCTGCCCCTGCGGTTCCGGCAAGAAATACAAGCACTGCCACGGCGCGTTTGCGTAAGGACGCCTCTTCCTTCTCCGCGTCACTACGGGGAGAAGGTGCCCGAAGCGCGGATGAGGGGCGGCGCTGAGCTCCGTGATTAGCCCAAATCTCCAATTGATGAGATGACATTCCGGGCCCGGCAAAGCCCCCTGCGTTCGTAGATAATTCTTCCCGAACTTCCCGCATCAGCAGAAATTCTCGAAGCCGGCGCTGCCCCTCATCCGCCTGCCGGCACCTTCTCCTGCTCACGGGACGAAGGACGCCCACCCACATTTTCTTAATGTGTCTCCGCTACACCAACGCCTGAAAAAGAGGCGGAAAACGGAGAGAGATCGGGGTGCGCTTTTCCGCGGCCACGACTGCCGGGCGGTTCTTGCCGCAGCGTTTGGCGCTGCGCGTCGGGCCGTTGCTTGGCCGCATCGACGCCGTGCTGTTCACCGCCGATGAGCGTGGCGAGGCCGGCCGCATGTCGGTCATCGCCTTCTCCATCCGCATCGTCAGCGCCGTCATCGCCTTCATCAGCCAGGTGCTGATGGCGCGCTGGATGGGCTCGTTCGAATACGGCATCTTCGTGCTGGTCTGGGTGACGATGGTGATCGTCGGCAACCTCGCCTGCCTCGGCTTCCACACCTCGGTCATCCGCTTCATCCCCGAATACCGCGAGCGCGGCCTGATGGACGAACTGCGCGGCATCGTCGTGGCCAGCCGCCTGTTCGTGCTGATCGCCTCCACCATCATCGCCGGGCTCGGCGCGCTCGGCGTCTGGCTGGCGGCACCCTGGATCGAGAACTATTACGTGATCCCCTTCATCCTCGGCGTCATCTGCCTGCCCATGATCGCGCTGTCGGATCTGTTGCAGGGCCAGGCCAGGGCGAACAGCTGGGCGCTGTTTGCCCTGTCGCCGACCTATCTGATACGGCCGGTGCTGATCCTGCTGTTCATGGCGCTGATGCTTTTCGCCGGCTACGCGGCCGATGCCAGGACGGCGATCTTCGCCTCGATCGGCGCTACCTATGTCACCACGCTCGCCCAGCTGATCGGCGTCACCCACCGCATGGAAAGGCAGATCCCGGCCGGGCCGATGAAGGTGCATTTCGCGCAATGGTTCATCGTCTCGCTGCCGATCTTCCTGGTCGAAAGCTTCTTCTTCCTGCTCACCAATGCCGACGTGCTGATGGTCGGCGCCTATATGGATCCCAACGACGTCGCCGTCTATTTCGCCACGGTCAAGACGCTGGCTCTGGTGCATTTCGTCTATTTCGCCGTCAAGGCCGGTGTCGCCCAGCGCTATGCGCAGTTCACCCATGGCGAACCGGAAAAGCTTGCCGTCTTTGCCCGCGAGACGGTGTCCTGGACCTTCTGGCCCTCGCTGCTGATGGCGCTGCTGGTGCTGGCGCTGGGCAAACCCATGCTGGTGCTGTTCGGCCCCGAATTCACGTCGGGTTATCCGCTGCTGTTCCTGCTCGTCTTCGGCGTCGTGGCGCGCGCAGCTGTCGGCCCTTGCGAAAGCCTGCTCACCATGAGCGGCAACCAGAACATCTGCGCCGCCGTCTATGCCATGACACTGGCCTTCAACATCGGCCTCAACGTGGTGCTGATCCCGCATTTCGGCCTGTGGGGCGCCGCCATGGCCACCGCTTTCGCCATGATCTTCGAGGCCAGCGCGCTGTCCTTCACCGTCTGGCGCAAGCTCGGCATCGTCATGACGATCTTCGTGCCTGCCAAAGGAGCCGCCTGATGGTCGCCATCCCGTTGCTCGAGGAAACCAACGGCGGCACCGCCGGCGCCATGGTATCCGGCCTTGCCGGGCTGGCGCGCGATCCCGACCCCGCCCATATCGAAATCCTCGCCAACAACCGGCCGGAGCGCAAGCTTGCCATCTACCCGGCGTCCGCCGGCTTCGACCTGGTCGAGGAGCTGGATTATCTGTGCGCCCGCACGATCGAGCCGAACGTCTTCTTCAACCCGCGCTTCCTGGCGCCGGCCATGCCCCGGCTGGAGGATCGCGAGGTGCGGCTGGCGGTGATCCGCGACGGCGACGAATACCGCAACCGGCTGCGCCTGCTGGTGCCGATCTCGGTGGAGCGTCCGGTGGTGCCGCTCGGCGTTCCGGTGATGCGCACCTGGTCGAGCCCGTTCGGTCCGCTCGGCACACCGCTGATCGACCGCGACGATCCGGTCGGCGTCGTCGAGGATTTCTTCTCGATGCTGTCGCGCCCGCACCTCAAGCTGCCGAAAGTCTTCGTGCTGCCCGACATCAGGCTGGACGGTCCGGTGGCGAGCCTGCTTGACACCGTGGCCGAGACGCGCGGCCTGACGCTGGTCACCACCGGCCAGACCCCGCGCCCCGTTCTGGACAGCGAGCTCGATGGCGACGACTACCTCAAGGCGTCGCTGCGCTCGCACCATTATCGCGAGTTCCGCCGCCTGAAGCGCCGCCTTGCCGACCTCGGCAGGCTGGAACATGTGGTGGCGCGCGGCCCCGAGGATATCCGCCACGCCATCGAGAGCTTCCTGACGCTGGAAGCCTCCGGCTGGAAGGGCCGCGAGCGCACCGCCATGGCGATCGACCGCTTCCGCGCCGCCTTTGCCCGCGAGGCCGTGCACCGGCTGGCCGAGCAGGACATGTGCCGCATCCATTCGCTGACGCTCGACGGCCGCACAATCGCTTGCCTGATCGTGTTCGTCGAGGCCGGCGTCGCCTATACCTGGAAGACGGCCTATGACGAGACGCTGGCCGCCTATTCGCCCGGCACGCTGCTGATGATCGAGGTCACCCGGCAGCATCTCGACGATCCCAACATCATGATGACCGATTCCTGCGCGGTGCCGGATCATCCGGTGATGAGCCGGCTGTGGACCGAGCGCAAGCCGATCGGCACGCTGGTGATCGGGCTGACGCCGGACGCCGACCGCCTCGCCCGCCAGGCCGCCTCGCAGCTGCATCTCTACCGCGAGACCCGCAACATGGCCCGCCTGCTGCGTAACCGCATGAAAAGCCTGCTGAGACGGAGCTAGCCATGATCCCGAACATTCGTGGCCGCCGGCGCCATGCCGAGACCTCCGCCCCGGGACTGGCTCCAGGAAATCGGCCGACATCCGGTCCGGTACAACGCATCGCCCGAAGGCTGATCGCACGGCACGGTTTCACGCTCGCGAGCATTGTCGTCGGCCTTTGGGTTCTGTCGGGTCTTGCATCGGCGGCCCATGCCGCCAATGCGTCGGTCTTCCTCGAAGACCAGACCTGGACCGAACTGCGCGATCGGATCAGCGCCGGGACGACGACGATCATCGTCCCGATAGGCGGCACCGAACAAAGCGGTCCGGACATGGCCTTGGGCAAGCACAATATGCGGGTCAAGTTCCTGGCCGAGAAGATTGCCGGTCAACTCGGCAACGCCTTGGTCGCCCCGGTGATCTCCTATGTCCCGGAAGGGACCATCGACCCGCCGACCTCCCATATGCGGTTTCCCGGAACGATTACCATCAGCGACAAGATTTTCGAGCAATTGCTCGAATCCGCGGCGCGCAGCTTCAGGCTGCACGGCTTCAAGACCATCGTGCTGATCGGCGACCATGGCGGCTATCAAGCCGACGAGCGCCATGTGGCCGATCGTCTGAATGCCGAATGGAGCAAAAGCCCGGTCCGGGTCTTTGCGGCGCTGCAATACTATCAGATCACCCAGGGCGCCTATGTCGACAAGCTTCTGTCGGCCGGCGCGAGGCAGTCCGAGATCGGAACCCACGCCGGATTGGCCGACACATCGCTGATGCTCGCCATCGACCCTTCCATGGTGCGCAAGGATCGCCTCGCGGCGGCGCCGAAGCTCGGCGCCGGTGACGGCGTCTATGGTGGCGACCCGACACGATCGTCGGCCGAGTTCGGTCAACTCGGCGTCGACCTGATCGTCAACGGGACGACCGAAGCGATCCGCGAATTCGCAAGACAGCAGCCCAAGTGATCAAGCCATATCCACGGTTCACGAGCTTCCGCGGCCTGCTCGTTTTGTTGCTTGCCCTGTCGCCGGCATCGGCTTGGGCTGGTTCGTGCCCGGAGGATTGCAGCGAGCCGCCGCCTGCCGGCTCTCCGGTCAATATCTACGACCAGACAACCTCTGATCATTTGAGCCCGGCCACGACAGGCGCGCTGCCGCGCGTCTATGTTCCGAACCGCTCGTCCAACAGCGTATCGGTCATCGACCCCGCGACACTCAAGGAGGTCGACAGGTTCCCTGTCGGGCGCAAGCCGCAGCACGTCGTTCCGGCCTGGGATCTCAGGACGCTCTGGGTCGCCAACAACGCCAGCGGCACCAGCAAGGGCAGCGTGACGCCGATCGACCCCAAGACCGCCAGGCCGGGTCACGAAATCCCGGTCGATGACCCCTACAACATGTACTTCATGCCGGACGGAAGTGCGGCCGTCATCGTCGATGAGGCTTATCAGCGGCTTGATCTGCGCGATCCGCAGACCATGGCGCTGAAATCGACGATACCGACCCCGACCTGTCCTGGCATCAACCATGCCGATTTCTCCGCCGACAATGCCTACGCAATATTCACCTGCGAATACGGCGATGGCGGACTGTTGAAGGTGGACCTGAAAAACCAGAAGGTGCTCGGCCACCTCGCTTTGTCGAAGATGGGCATGCCGCAGGACATCCGGCTTTCGCCCGACGGCAAGGTCTTCTATGTCGCCGACATGATGAACGACGGCGTGTTCCTGATCGACGGGGGCAGCTTTTCCGAGATCGGCTTCATCGCCACCGGCATCGGAACGCACGGCTTTGTCGTGAGCCGCGACGGGACAAAACTCTACGTTTCAAACCGTGGCTCGCACAAGATGGAGCAAGGCCGTGCAAAGGGGCCGGGCAGCGTGACCGTCATCGACTTCGCCACCCGTTCGGTCGTCGCGCAATGGCCCATACCCGGTGGCGGCAGCCCCGACATGGGCAATGTCGGCGCCGACGGCAGGCAATTGTGGTTGTCCGGCCGCTTCGACAGCGAGGTCTACATGATCGACACCACCTCGGGCGCCGTGACGAAAATCCCGGTCGGCGTCGAGCCGCATGGCCTGACGGTCTGGCCGCAGCCCGGCAGATACTCGCAGGGCCATACTGGCAATATGCGGTAGCGTTGCGTTGCGGAAAAAAAATTGGTGCCCCTAGCCGGGATCGAACCAGCACTCCTTGCGGAACTCGATTTTGAGTCGAGCGCGTCTACCAATTCCGCCATAGGGGCTCAGGCCGGGCGGCCTGGATGGGCGCGGACTATACGGTTGGAGCCCTGTTCGTCAACTGGCCAAATCTCGAGATCACCGGCATGCGACCAATCTTCGCCTTTTGATTTCGTGACCGCGCTGCCATTGTGCGGCGCGGAAAATCTTTCTAGACAGGCGGCGCATCAAAGCGAGGCGCGTCCCAGTGGATGGATGGCGCGCTTTGGGCCCTTGTTTTGTGCACGCCATTGCCCCGAAACCGCTGCGCACCGTTTGGGCGACACGCATAGGAGAGCCGATGCTTCGCGGACTGTACGACTGGACCTTGTCGCTGGCGGCCAGGAAATCCGCGGAATGGTGGCTTGCCATCATCGCCTTCATTGAAAGCTCGTTCTTCTTCGTGCCGGCCGATGTGCTCTATCTGCCGATGGCGTTGGCACGCCCCGACCGCGCCTACCGCTATGCGCTGACCGCCACCGCCGCCTCGGTGCTGGGTGGCATCGCCGGCTGGATGATCGGCTATTTCGCCTACGACACCATCGCCCGTCCGATCCTGGAGCATTTCGGCGGCCTGGAGACCTTCGAGCGCTGGCAGAATTCTGGCATCGGCTTGATGCTGGTGCTGCTCGTTACTTCCGGTCTCGCGCACCTGCCGCCGATCAAGGTCGTCACCATCCTTGCCGGCGCCCTGCACGTCAATTTGCTGATCTTCATCATCTCGGCCATCGTCGCTCGCGGCGCGCGCTTCCTGCTCTTGGCCTGGCTGCTGCGGCGCTATGGCGAATCGATCCGCGAATTTATCGAAAAGCGCCTCGGGCTGATCGCAGGCGCCGCGGCAGCTGCCCTGATTTTGCTCTATATCGTCGTCAAATACGCGTTCTAAGCGAGCCGGACCAACGGACAAAAGACCCATGACAGCGACCATGAATGCCGACACCGGACGCCAGCGGACACGGACCGCCCTGTTTCTCGCCATCGCCATGGCCGCGACCGTCGGTTCGGCGCTAGGCTTCCAGTATATTGGCGGCTATATCCCTTGCCATCTCTGCCTGGAGCAGCGCACGCCCTACTATGTCGGCGCGCCGCTGATGGTGCTGGCGGTGATCGCCTCGATGCTGCGGGCGCCGGCCTGGCTGACGCGCGGCCTGCTGGGCATTGGCGGCCTGTTGATGCTCTACGGCCTCTATCTCGGCGTCTATCACTCCGGCGTCGAGTGGCAGTGGTGGGCCGGCCCGACCGATTGCACGGCGGGCGCCGGCCCGGTCGACACCGGCGGCAAGGGCGTGCTCGACGCGCTCGACAAATTCGTGCCGCCCTCCTGCGACAGGGCGGCTCTGCGCATCCTGGGCCTGTCGCTGGCCGGCTGGAACGCCATCGCCAGCTTCATCCTGGCCGCCGTCGCCTTCCGCGGCGCGCTGGCCCGCGACTAGACCTGCGCGACGCGGAGTTCGTCCAGAAATTCGGCAGGCTGAGTCGAATGGCGCGGCTTTCGAGAACCGGAGCGGAGCGTACTTAAGTGCGTGAGCACCGGAAGCGCAGAAAGCCGCGTCAGGCGGCCAGCATGGCGGATTTGTGCCGAACTCTATGGCTCCAGCTCAACATCCCAATACAGATAATCCATCCAGCTTTCATGCAGATGGTTCGGCGGGAACAGGCGGCCATTGTTGTGCAGATCATGCACGGTCGGCTGATAGGGCTTCTGCAGCGGCCACATCTTGGCATGCGCCGGCATCATGCCGCCCTTCCTCAGATTGCAGGGCGAGCAGGCGGCGACGACATTCTCCCAGGTCGTCGCACCGCCGCGATGGCGGGGGATGACGTGGTCGAAGGTCAGGTCGTCGGGCGTGCCACAATACTGGCACTGGAAGCGGTCGCGCAGGAAGACGTTGAAGCGGGTGAAGGCCGGATGCCTGGACGGCTTCACATAGGCCTTCAGGCTGACCACGCTCGGCAGCTTCATCGAGAAGGTCGGCGAGGACACCGCATGCTCGTATTCGGCGACGATGTTCACCCGGTCGAGGAACACCGCCTTGATGGCGTCCTGCCAGGACCAGAGCGACAAGGGGTAGTAGCTGAGCGGACGGTAATCCGCGTTCAGCACCAGTGCTGGAAGCCCATCCGGAGATACGGCAACCGTCACGTGTTTACCTCCTTGGTTCTAGACCCGAACGGCGCGGATACTGTAAGCCCGACATGACAGGGATGTGAAGCGGATTGTCGCTTGTCCAAAGCGTCAAAAAAACCCGATTTTTATGCTTTTTTGCGAATTCAGGACGGCGGCGTGGCATCCCTGCCCCTGGTTTCGCGATAATAGGACCAGAAAAGCCGCGATGCGACACCTCGCCACGGGCTCCATGATTCGGCCAATGCGATCAGTGTTTTCTCCGGCGGACGCGGGTCGATACCGAGCGCATGGCCGACCGCGCTTTGCAGCGCAACGTCACGCGCTGGGAAAATGTCGGGGTGCCCGGCGGCAAACAGAAGGTACACTTCCGCCGTCCACGGGCCGATGCCGGACACCGCCGTCATCGCGGTGATCGCCTCGGTCGCGTCGAGCGAACAGAGGTGATTGAGGTCGAGCCCGTCGGCCACCGCCTGGGCAACCGCGATCAGTCCGCGCTGCTTGGGCCGCGACAGGCCGGCCTCGCGAAACATGTCCTCGCCGGCGGCCAGGATCGCCTGCGGCGTCAGCGGATCGAGGAGTTTCGTCAGCCGGCTGAAGATGGCGTCGGCGCTCGCCCGCGACACTTGCTGCGAGACGATGATCGAGGCCAGGCTCCTGAATCCCGGCTCCGAAAGCCGGAGCGGCACCTCGCCGGCCATGCCGCGCACCTTTTCCAGGCGCGGGTCGATGATGCAAAGCGCATCTAGCCCCCGCGCAATGTCGTCCAGTGTCGCGATGCGCTGCATGGTATCCTTGTCCGCCAATGTGCAACAAAGTAGCAACCGCCAAAAGCACAGCACAACCCGATTGCCGCCTCAGACATGACGCTCCTGACATTCCGCTTCGCGCCCAGCCCCAACGGCGAACTGCATCTCGGCCATGCCTATTCGGCGCTGCTCAACCAGAAGCTCGCGGAGACCCACGGCGGCCGCCTGCTGCTGCGCATCGAGGACATCGACACCACGCGCTGCACGCCGCAATTCGAAGCCGGCGTGCTTGCCGACCTGAAATGGCTGGGCCTTGGCTGGGAAGAGCCGGTGCGCCGCCAGTCGGAGCATTTCGCGGAATATCAGGCGGTGCTCGACCGGTTGATCCGCGAGGACCTCGTCTACCCCGCCTTCATGAGCCGTGGCGAGATCAGGGCCTTCATAGCCGACAGCGAAAAGCGCGGGCGTGACTGGCCGCGCGATCCCGATGGCGTGCCACTCTATCCTCCGTCCGACAAGGCGTTGCCGCTGAAGGAACGCAAACGGCGTATCGCCGAAAACGAGCCCTTCGCCTGGCGACTTGATGTCGATGCCGCTGTTGCACGTGTAGGCAGGGACCTCGCATGGACCGAATTCAGCGATGAGACGCTATCGGCGACGCGCTCGGTCGAGGCACGCCCGCAGGACTGGGGCGACGTGATCGTGGCGCGCCGCGACATCCCGACCAGCTACCACCTGGCCGTCATTGTCGACGACGCCCTGCAAGCGGTCAGCCATGTCGTGCGTGGGCAGGACCTGTTTTCCGCTACCGGCGTGCAGCGCCTGTTGCAGGAATTTCTTGGGCTTCCGCAACCCGCCTATTTCCACCATCGGCTCATCCTTGGGCCGGACGGGCGGAAACTGTCGAAAAGCCTTGGCGACACCGGCCTTGCCAAACTGCGCGAGGCCGGCGCATCGCCGGACGACGTCAGACGGATGGTCGGTCTCTGAGCCGGTGGAGCTCTGGAGCACGCGTGACGAATCCGCCACCGATTGAATTCCCGTGATGCATGGATCAATCGTTTCGTTTTGCGCGCCGGGTAGAACGGGATTAGAGCAGCGCCACGGTCAGTTTCTCACCAGCGTGGCGGTCTCCGGAAAATGCAAAGCATCAAGCGGTTCATCCCAGCCACCTTCGTCGTCCTATGGGCAACGGGCTTCATCGGCGCGCGCTATGCCATGCCGTGGGCGGAGCCGTTCACCTTCCTCGCCGCCCGTTTCGTCATAGCGGCCATCCTGCTGGCAGCGCTGATGCCCGTTCTGGGTTCGAAGCGAGCCACCCGCAAGGAGGCGCTACACGCCACCGGCGCCGGCGTGCTGATGCATGGCGTCTATCTCGGCGCCGTCTTCTGGGCCATCCACAGGGGCATGCCGGCCGGGTTTTCGGCCCTGATCGTCGGCCTGCAGCCGCTGATCACCGCGGTGCTTGCCGGCAAGTTCCTGGGGGAAGCGATCCTGCCGCGCCACTGGCTCGGCCTTGGCATCGGCCTGATCGGCATCGTCATCGTGCTGTGGCCAAAGCTTGGCGCGCTCGGCGGCGGCGTGACCGCGGCGACGCTCACCGCCTCGCTGGTCTCGGTGCTCGGCATGAGCGCCGGCACCATCTGGCAGAAGCGTTTCGCTTCCGGCGGCGACCTCGTGGCGGCGACCATGTGGCAATATGTCGGCGGCGCCTCGCTGATGATCCTGGCCGCGCTCGCCTTCGAAACGCACACCGTCATCATCAACGGCGAACTGATCTTCGCCATGGCCTGGCTGGTGCTGGTGCTGTCGCTCGGCGCCATCTTCCTGCTGATGGTGATGATCCGCGACGGCGAAATGTCGAAAGTCGCCTCGCTGTTCTACCTGGTGCCGGCGGTGACGGCGATCATCGCCTGGGCCCTGTTCGACGAACAGCTCAACACGCTGCAGATCGTCGGCATGGCGATCACCACCTTCGGCGTCGGCCTGGCTACGGCGCGGCCGGCCAAGGGGAGAATTGAGGGATTGAAAAGAACTGAGGAACTGAGGAATTGAGGAATTGAGGAATTGAGGAATTGAGGAATTGAGGAATTGAGGAATTGAGGAATTGAGGAAGAAGCACACGGCGCCAGATATGGCCGCTTTTTTCTTCAATTCTCCAGTTCTTCAATTCCTCAATTCCTTATCGGCACCGCCTCATCCGACCCGGGCACGCGCCTCGAGATAGCGACTGATCGCGGCATTGAGCTCGCCGCCGAGGATGAAGATCGCCGAGACGATGTAGAGGAAGACCACCGCGATCATGATCGAGGCCAACCCGGCATAAGTCGTCACATAGGACGAGAAATGATCGAGATAGGTGGCGAACATCGTCGAGCCGATGAGCCATGCGGCCAGTGTGAAGACGATGCCCGGCACCAGCGAGACGAAGCGGCGCTTGCCGGCCGGCAGCCAGTAGTGCACGGCAAACAAACCGCCGATGATGACGGCCGAGGCGATGACGTAGCGCCACAGCGTGATCGTGCCGGTATAGGGCTTTATCCATTCGAAATGCGCTTCCGCCAGCCGCGCCAGCAGGGGCGCGAACACCAGAAGCACGCTGATCGCCAGGAAGCCGGCCGTCGCGATCAGCACGAAGAAGATGCTCTGCACGCGGCGATAGATGATGCCGCGCGTCTCGGTGACGCGATACGCGCGGTTGAGCGAGGTGCGCAGCGCCTCGATGCCGTTCGAGGCAAAATAGGCGGCAAGCAGCACGCCGTAGGTCAACAGGTCGGTGCGCCGGACGGTCAGCACGTTCAGCACCTCATGCGCGATCGGCTTGGCGATCTGATCGGGCCAGGTGTCGAAGACCAGGTGCACGGCCGTGTCGGCAAAGGCCTGGGCGCCGAGGAAGCTGCCCAGCGTCGTGGCGAAGATCAGGAACGGAAATAGCGCCATCAGCGAGGTGATCGCCAGATGGCTGGCCATCGCCCAGCCGTCATCGGTGTTGAAATGGCCGAGCGCGTCGTAGAGCACGCGGCGCAGGGCGACGATATTCCGCAACAAGAACCCGCGTTCCCTTCGATTGTCTCGACGCCGCGAATATGGGAAGTGAATGCGGCAAATGGCAACCCTTGGCGAAACCACGAGTCCGACGGCGCAGCAATTGCGCACAATCATCATCACCGGCGCCTCGTCCGGCATAGGTGCATATTGCGCCCGGGCACTCAAGGCGGAAGGCTGGCGTGTCTTTGCAACAGCCCGAAGACCCGAGGACATCGCCGCCCTCGAAAGCGACGGCATCGAGGCTTTCTATCTCGATTACAGCGAACCGGACTCCATTGCAGCCCTGGTAACGGCGGTGCTCGAGCGCACCGGCGGCCGGCTCGATGCGCTGTTCAACAACGGCGCCTACGCCCAGGCCGGTGCGGTCGAGGATCTGTCGGTGGCCGCGCTCAAGCAGCAATTCGAGGTCAATTTCTTCGGCTGGCATGACTTGACCCGCCGCCTGGTTCCGGTGATGCGCCGTCAGGGTCACGGCCGCCTCGTCCATTGCTCGTCGATCCTCGGTCTGGTGCCGGTGCGCTTTCGCGGCGCCTATTCGGCATCCAAACATGCGCTCGAGGCGCTGATGCTCTGCCAGCGCCAGGAACTGGACGGCAGCGGCGTCCGAGTTTCACTGATCGAACCGGGGCCGGTGAAATCGAAAATCGCCAGCAACGGCCTGACCTGGTTCCTGAAAAACATCGACATCGACAATTCCGTGCACAGGGCGGACTATGCCGCGCAGCTGGAGCGGCTGCGCGCCGGCGGCAGCCAATCGGCGCTCAAGCCCGGGCCGGAAGTGGTCCACAAGGTTCTGCGTCATGCCCTTCTGTCGCCGCGCCCGCGTCCGCACTATGTGGTAACAGTGCCGGCCAGAATCGGCGCGGCGCTCAAACGCATCCTGCCGGCATCGATGCTCTACCGCCTGATGGCCAAACGCGCCTGAACGCGAAACAAGTGGGAACGCAACAATGGCAACCGTCTTCAACATCCTCGCCATTCTGGTCATGGCCGCCGTGGCGATCGTGCTGATCCGAGGCCTCGTCAACATGATGCGTGGCGGTTCGGGCGTCACCTCGAACAAGCTGATGCAGGCGCGCGTCATGCTGCAGGCCGTGGCGCTGTTGCTGATCCTGCTGGCCGTGTATTTCACCCGCAAGTGAGGCCGTTCGGGAGGCGACGTGGTCAAGCTCAACAAGATCTACACCCGCACCGGCGATGACGGCACGACGGGTCTCGGCACTGGTGAGCGGCGGCTGAAATCCGACCTGCGGGTGGACGCCTACGGCACGGTCGACGAAGCCAATGCCTGCATCGGCATGGCGCGCGTGCATACCGCAGCGAACCACCCGGCGATCGATGCCATGCTGTCGCGCATCCAGAACGATCTCTTCGACCTCGGCGCCGATCTCGCCGTGCCCGACGACGGCAAGCCGCTTGGCTACGAGCCGCTCCGTATCGTTGCCGCGCAGACCGACCGCGTCGAGAAGGACATCGACCTCCTCAACAAGGATCTCCAGCCGCTCAAATCCTTCGTGCTCAATGGCGGCACGCCGGCTGCGGCGGCGCTGCATCTGGCCCGCACGGTGGCGCGGCGGGCCGAACGGCTGATGGTGGCGCTGGCTCAAGACCCGGGCGAGCACGTCAACCGTGAGGGGTTGAAATACATCAACCGCGTCTCGGATTTCCTGTTTGTCGCCGCCCGGGCGGTCAATGACAATGGAAATGCCGACGTGCTATGGGTTCCCGGCAAGAACCGCTGAGCTGAACGGATCGAAAAGGCGGGAGGGGACCAGGCACGCATGTTCATCCCGCTTTACGACACAAACAGGCTGCGCCACATCCGCCTGCAATATGTGACGATCGGCCTGATCGTGGTCAACGCGCTGGTCTATTGCGCCACGGCACTCGGCGGCGAGAACTTCACCAATGCCGCCGTGCTTGGCCTCGGCTTTATTCCGTCCGTGGTTCACAACACGGCCGAGCTTGATCCTCGGTTCATCATCATTCCGGAAAGCCTGAGCTACCTTACCTATTCCTTCCTGCATGCCGACATCTTTCATCTTGGCGGCAACATGCTGTTCCTGTGGGTGTTCGGCGACAATGTCGAGGACGCGCTCGGCCATATCCGCTACCTGATCTTCTATCTCCTGTGCGCCATCGCCGGCGCCGCCTTCCAGGGGCTTGTCGCCTGGGATTCGCAGGTGCCGCTGATCGGCGCTTCCGGCGCCATCGCCGGCGTGGTCGTCGCCTATCTGATCCTCTATCCAAGGGTTAAGGTCTGGGTGCTGGCCTTTGCCCGCATCCCGTTGCGCATTCCGGCCTTCATCCCGCTTATCCTGTGGGTGCTGTTCCAGGTCTTCATGTTCGCCGCCGGCGGCGAGGACCAGATTTCCTGGGCCTGCCATATTGGCGGCATCATCGCCGGCGCGGTGCTGGTGCTGGTCCTGCGCAGCCGCGGCGTGCCGCTTTTTGCCGGCGCGGACGAGGATGCCGTGGCTCCCACGCCCGACCAGCCGACGATTGCTGCCGAACCAGCGGCGCCTGAACCGCAGGCCACCACGACGCGCTGGGGCCGGGGAAACCCCTCTGGCCCAAACTGAACCGATTTGAGCCGCTTTCAGCGTATTGACGGCAAGGGTTGCCGCAACTACGGAAACGTCTCCGTCCAAGCCGCAAGGCTGTTAAGGAGCAGTCCAAGACGGGCAAAGACCAGAATTTCCATCCGGAATGTCGGCTTTCGACAACTCAGAAGGGGCGCAAGCTGTTATAGCGCGCCCAACTAGCGTGAAGAGGTGACAGGCAAATGAAGATCCTTGTGCCCGTGAAGCGGGTTGTGGATGCGAACGTCAAGGTTCGCGTCAAGGCCGATGGTTCGGCGGTGGAACTCGCCAACGTCAAGATGGCGATGAACCCGTTCGACGAGATCGCGGTGGAAGAGGCGATCCGGCTCAAGGAAGCCGGCAAGGCCGAAGAGATCATCGTCGTGTCGATCGGCCCGCAGCAGGCGCAGGAAACCCTCCGCACCGCGCTCGCCATGGGCGCCGACCGCGCCATCCTGGTCAAGACCGACGAGCAGACCGAGCCGCTCGGCGTCGCCAAGGTGCTGAAGGGTGTCGTCGATGCTGAACAGCCCGGCCTCGTCATCCTCGGCAAGCAGGCGATCGACGACGATTCGAACCAGACCGGCCAGATGCTGGCGGCCCTGCTCGGCTGGGCGCAAGGCACCTTCGCCTCCAAGGTTGTGCTCGACGGCGACAAGGCCAAGGTGACGCGCGAGGTCGACGGCGGCCTGCAGACGGTGGAATTGAAGATGCCGGCGATCGTCACCGCCGACCTGCGCCTCAACCAGCCGCGCTATGCCTCGCTGCCCAACATCATGAAGGCCAAGAAGAAGCAGCTCGACGAAAAGACCCCGGCCGACTACGGCGCCGACGTCAAGCCGCGGCTGAAGGTCATCAAGACCGAGGAGCCGGGCGGCCGCAAGGCGGGCGTCAAGGTCAAGAGCGTCGCCGAACTGGTCGACAAGCTGAAGAACGAAGCCGGCGTTTTGTAAGGAAATCCGATGAGGCCGGCCTGCAAACGGCCGGTTTCTCCGCTTCCGGTGCTCACGTACAAAAGTACGCTCCGCTCCGGTTCTCGAAACCAACCGTTTTCGACTCGGCCTGACCGGATTTCAGGGAGCCTCGAAAGCGAAAGTCAGGAATATCATCAATGGCTATTCTTCTGATTGCCGAACACGACAACGCCAGCCTTTCCGACCAGACCGCCAAGGCGCTCTCGGCGGCCCTGCAGATCGGCTCGGACGTGCATGTGCTGGTAGCCGGCAAAGGCGCCAAGGGTGCAGCGGATGCAGCCGCCAAGCTCAAGGGCGTCGGCAAGGTGCTGCTCGCCGAAGCCGATGAACTCGCCGAGCGCCTCGCCGAACCGACGGCAGCCCTCGTCGTGTCGCTGGCCGGCGGCTACGACACCATCATCGCGCCGGCGACCTCGTCGGGCAAGAACGTCGCGCCGCGCGTCGCGGCCCTGCTCGACGTCGCGCAGGTCTCCGAGATCATCGAAGTGGTCTCGCCCGACACGTTCAAGCGGCCGATCTATGCCGGCAACGCCATCCAGACCGTGCAGTCGAGTGACGCCAAGAAGGTCATCACCGTGCGCACCGCCTCCTTCCAGGCGGCGCCCGAGGGTGGCTCGGCCGCAGTCGAGACCGTCAAGGCGGCAGCCAATCCCAGCCTGTCCACCTTCGTCGAGAACAAGCTCTCGGAGACCGATCGTCCGGAACTGACCTCGGCCAAGATCATCATCTCGGGCGGCCGCGCGCTCGGCTCGTCGGAGAAGTTCCAGGAGGTCATCCTGCCGGTCGCCGACAAGCTCGGTGCGGCGGTCGGCGCCTCGCGTGCCGCCGTCGATGCCGGCTATGCGCCGAACGACTGGCAGGTCGGCCAGACCGGCAAGGTCGTCGCTCCCGATCTCTACATCGCTGTCGGCATCTCCGGCGCCATCCAGCACCTCGCCGGTATGAAGGATTCCAAGGTCATCGTCGCCATCAACAAGGACGAGGAGGCCCCGATCTTCCAGGTTGCCGACTACGGCCTCGTCGGCGATCTCTTCGTCATTCTGCCGGAGCTGCAGAAGGTGCTTTGACGCTCTCTGGCAAAGCGTATTAAATGCTTGGGGTGGGGTAGACGAAGTCGCCCCGCCCTTTTAGTTTGCACCGCACAAAAAGCAGGCTGCAAAAGCCTTTGGACGGGATCGGTGTAATGAGCAAGATCGAGACGATCGGCATCATCGGCGCAGGCCAGATGGGCGGGGGTATCGCCCATGTCTCCGCGCTTTCGGGCTACAAGGTGCTGATCTACGATATTTCGCCCGACCGCATTGAAAAGGGCATCGCCACCATCAGCGGCAACATGGCCCGCCAGGTGGGCTCCGGCAAGCTCGACGAGAAGCTGCGCAACCAGGCGATGGCGCGCATCGCCTCCGCACCGGCGATGGCCGATCTTGCCGGCGCCGATCTGGTGATCGAGGCGGCGACCGAGGACGAGACGGTCAAGCGCAAGATCTACGCGCAGCTCTGTCCGCAGCTCAATCCCGAAGCCATACTGGCGACCAACACCTCGTCGATCTCGATCACGCGGCTCGCCGCGCAGACCGACCGGCCGGAGCGCTTCATCGGCATACATTTCATGAACCCGGTGCCGCTGATGAAGCTGGTCGAGCTGGTGCGCGGCATCGCCACCGAGGATCAGACCTTCGAGGCCGCGAAGACCTATGTGAAGCAGCTCGACAAGACGATCACGGTCTCGGAGGATTTCCCGGCCTTCATCGTCAACCGCATCCTGCTGCCGATGATCAACGAGGCGATCTACACGCTCTATGAGGGTGTCGGCTCGGTCGACGCCATCGACACCGCCATGCGGCTCGGCGCCAACCATCCGATGGGACCGCTGCAGCTGGCCGATTTCATCGGCCTCGACACCTGCCTGTCGATCATGCAGGTGCTGCATGACGGCCTGTCGGATTCGAAGTATCGCCCCTGCCCGCTGCTGGTGAAATATGTCGAAGCCGGCTGGCTCGGCCGCAAGACCGGGCGCGGTTTCTACGACTATCGCGGCGAGCACCCCGTTCCGACGCGCTAGGGCAATTCCAGGAAAAGCGCGAAGCGCTTTCCCTTGGGAATTGCGTTAAAACAAAGAGATAGAACGCGTCCGTTCACGACGCCGCGGCAAGCGGCGCAGCCGGCTCCGACTTGTCGTCGGGCGCCACGCAGACGCATCCGCGGCCGGCCGCCTTGGCGGCATAGCAGGCGGCGTCGGCCCTTGCGATGATCTCGTCTGCCTCGCCGCAATTGGCGTTGATTGCCGCCACACCGATGCTCGCGCCGATGGCATGCGGCCGGCCTATCCTGCTACCAGCGCACGAAAAACCGCCCGCCGAGCGCGCCGAGCAAGGTGAGAACGGCGATCGCGATCGTGTACCAGGTGGCGACGAAAAGCGGCGAATCGTCAAAACAGTGCGCGGCATAGAAGGTCGCCGCCAGCCCGCCGGCGAGCAGCCCCGCCACCGCGCCGGCAAGCACCGGCCGCGTCGGCGCGCCGTAGCGCAGCACCCACAGGAAGATGGCCAGCGGGCCGATGCCGATCAGCGGGATGAAGCCCATGCAGATCATCATGTTGGAGCCGATCATCCTGGTGCCCCACAACGCCTCCGGCACCATGAAGAGCTCCAGAACCACCGCCACGGCCACCAGCAGAGGGGCCGCGGCCATCCAGGCCATGGCCCTGGCCGTTGAGGCGCCTGGCGTAGACAGCGCCCGGATCAGGCCGAAGGCGGTGACGGCAAGCACGATGGTGAAAACGAATTTGGACAGGAAGCGCATCGTGTGCGCGGCCACCATGAAATCGGGGCGCGGGCCGATCGTCAGCAGGAAAACGATTGCCGCGATGACAATGGCCGCGCCAGCCGCCAGCCACCAGGCCGAGCGCAGCGGCATCGCCTTGCTGCTTGCATCGGCGTCGAGCGCCTTGATGAGATCCTCGGTCCTCATGTCATTGCCGCCCGACTCGCCCCTGCCCGAATCGCTTGGCTATGGCGGCTAGCCCGCGATGCAGCGACACACGCACCGCCGTCTCGCTGATGCCGAACTTCGCTGCCGTCTCGCCGATCGAGCGGCCTTCCACGGATACGGCCGAAACCACCGAACGCTGTGCCGGCGGCAGCCCGTCCAGGGCCCTGTTGATGTCACGCTCGCTGACGGTTTCGGTTTCCGGTTCGGCGAAGGTCTCGGCAATATCGTCGACATCGATTTCGATACGCCGACCGCGCCGCCGGAACGCATCGATCAGCTTGAAGCGGGCGATCGCGTAGATCCACGGCAGCACCGGCGCGTCCTGGCGCCAGGTATGCCGTTTCACATGAATGGCCAGCAAGGTTTCCTGCACGACATCCTCGGGATCGACTCCGCCCTGCACGATCTTGCGCCGGACAAAGCCGCGCACCAGCGCGGCAATCCGGTGCAGAAAGTCGGCATAGGCCTTTTCATCTCCGGCGATCGCGGCCCGCAACAGCCGGGAAAGCTCGGCCTCGTCCTTGCCGCTCACAAGAGTTCACTCCCCCGATTTTCGTGCCTCGGCACTGATTTGTTACGTGGCCGGCGAAATAATGTCCAAGCCAAACTGCGGGCAAATCACGAAAGTTTGCGGGTCCCGGGGGCTCAGTCCGGACCGGACGACCTCATGGGTCTTGCTCGCACGTCCTGCGGAAACCCTCGGTCCGGGATGCCATCACATGGAATTGTCCGCCTCGCGCCGCTCTTTACGCCTCAGCGACCGATTGAAGCAGGCCAACAATGTTGACTATTCGTGTCATGTATCGATAGGTGCAGCGAGCCAAGACCAACGAAAGCGAGGATGCCGCCATGAGATACACCCTTTCCGCCCTTGTCGGCGCCACCGCACTTGCAATCGGCCTGGTCGCCGGCCCGGCGAGAGCCGGGGAAGCCGGCATCATCGTCTACAACGCCCAGCACGAAAGCCTGGGCAAGGCATGGGCCGAAGGTTTCACCAAGGAGACCGGCATCAAGGTCACGCTGCGCAATGGCGGCGACAGCGATTTCTCCAACCAGATCGTTGCCGAAGGGGCCGCCTCGCCCGCCGACGTGTTCCTGACGGAGAATTCGCCCGCCATGGTTCTGGTCGAGAATGCCGGCCTGTTCGCGCCCGTCGAAGCCGACACGCTGGCACAGGTGCCGCAGGACTATCAGGCGGCCAGCGGCAAATGGGTGGGTGTGGCCGCGCGCAGCACCGTCTTTGCCTACAACACGACCAAGCTCAAGACCGAGCAGTTGCCCAAGTCGGTGCTCGACCTGGCCGATCCGAGCTGGAAGGGCCGCTGGGCGGCCTCGCCTTCGGGCGCCGATTTCCAGGCCATCGTCAGCGCGCTGCTGCAGCTCAAGGGCGAGGCCGCCACGGCGGACTGGCTGAAGGCGATGAAGGAGAACTTCACCGCCTACAAGGGCAACAGCACGGTGATGAAGGCGGTCAACGCCGGCGAGATCGAAGGCGGGGTGATCTACCACTATTACTACTTCGGCGATCAGGCCAAGACCGGCGAGAACAGCAAGAACGTCGCACTGCACTATTTCAAGAACCAGGATCCGGGCGCCTTCGTCTCGGTCTCGGGTGGCGGCGTGCTCGCCTCGAGCAAGCATCAGAAGGAAGCACAGGCCTTCCTGAAATGGGTGACCGGCAAGGGCGGCCAGGCTGTGCTGAAGAACGGAAACTCCTTCGAATACGCTGTCGGCAAGGGTGCCGAGTCCAACCCGAAGCTCGTTCCGCTGGCCGACCTGCAGGCACCGAAAGTCGACGCCACGACGCTGAACTCCAAGAAGGTCACCGACCTGATGACGGCAGCCGGCTTGCTTTAGTTGCCGTTCGTCCTAATAAGGACAAACTGACCGTGCTCCCGCGGGAATCCACCTTCCGCGGGAGCGTTTTGTTTCGAGATGGCATTCGTCGATGACGACACGCTGCGTTCCTGACCTCCGACCGGGGTCCCTCGATTGCCGGCACGCCGCCGCAACCGTGGGGCATCCGAGCTGATGCAGTCCGCCGTCGACCTCGGGCGCGCCGGCTTGCCGTCGAAGATGCGCCGAATGCCGCATCGGCGGGCGGCACGCTGGCTTGTCACCGCCGCCGTCTTCGTCGCGCTGTTCGCCCTTTTGCCGCTTGCCTTTATCATCTGGATCGCGGTGCAGACCGGCTGGGAGGCCGTGTCGGCGCTGGTCTTCCGGCCGCGGGTCGGGGAACTGCTGTTCAACACCACGCTGCTGGTGCTGCTGACTGTGCCGGTCGCCATCACACTGTCTGTCGCGCTGGCTTGGCTGACCGAGCGCAGCGACCTGCCCGGCGCCAGGCTGTGGGCCTGGCTGTGCGTGGCGCCGCTCGCCATCCCCGCTTTCGTGCACTCCTATGCCTGGATCACCATGGTGCCGGGCCTGCATGGCCTGTGGGCCGGCGTGTTGGTGTCCGTGATCGCCTATTTTCCCTTCCTCTACCTGCCCATATCGGCAGCGCTGCGCCGTCTCGATCCGGCCCTGGAGGACGCGGCCGCCGCCCTTGGCCTTGGGCCATGGCGCGTCTTCTGGCGTGTCGTGATGCCGCAGCTCAGGCTCGCCATCTGCGGCGGCTCGCTGCTGGTCGGGCTGCATCTGCTGGCCGAATACGGCCTCTATGTCTTCATCCGCTTCGACACCTTCACCACGGCGATCGTCGACCAATTCCAATCGACCTTCAACGGACCGGCCGCCAACATGCTGGCCGGCGTGCTGGTGACCTGCTGCTTCGTGCTTCTGGGCCTCGAAGTGCTGGTGCGCGGCGAGGAGCGTTATGCCCGTGTCGGCGCCGGCGCGGCGCGTTCCCAGCAGCGCACGAACCTCGGCCGCGCCACCATGCCGAGCCTGCTCTTGCTGGTCGCCACCACGCTGCTGGCGCTCGGCGTGCCGTTCGTGACCATCGGCCGCTGGCTCATCGCCGGCGGCACCGAGGTCTGGCGTCTCGACGAGATTGGCCTGGCGCTCGGCCAGACGCTGTTCCTGTCGCTTGCCGGGGCGCTGCTTGCCACTGTCGCCGCCATGCCGATGGCCTGGATCTCGATCCGCGCCCCAGGGCCGCTGCAGCGCCTGCTGGAAGGTTGCAACTACATCGTCGGATCGCTACCGGGTGTCGTCATTGCGCTGGCGCTGGTCACCATCACCGTGCGCGTTGCGCTTCCGCTCTATCAGACGCTGTTCACCATCCTGGTCGCCTATGCCCTCATGTTCCTGCCGCGCGCCCTGGTCAGCCTGCGCGCCTCGATCGCCCAGGCGCCGGTCGAGCTCGAGCGCGCCGCGTCCAGCCTCGGCAGGCGTCCGTTCAACGCGCTGTGGTCGACGACCATCCGCCTGTCGGCGCCTGGTGCCGCGGCCGGCATGGCGCTGGTGGCGCTCGGCATCATGAACGAACTGACCGCGACGCAGATGCTGGCACCGAACGGCACCCGCACGCTGGCGATGGCATTCTGGTCCTACAGCAGCGAGATCGACTACGCCTCGGCGGCCCCCTACGCCTTCATCATGGTGGCGATGTCGCTGCCCCTGACCTGGCTGCTCTATGTCCAGTCGAAACGGATGGCCGGACGATGAGCTTTCTCGAAATCCGCGGCCTGCACAAGCATTACGGCCCGGTCGCCGCATTGGCCGGTGTCGACCTCGATGTCGCCAGCGGCAGCCGGACCGCGATCGTCGGCCCCTCCGGCTGCGGCAAGACCACCTTGCTGCGGCTGATCGCCGGCTTCGAGGCGCCGGACCAGGGCCGCATCGTGCTCGACGGCGAGGTGCTGGCCAATGGCGGCGCCGCCGTCCCGGCGCATCGCCGCGGCATCGGCGTGGTGGCTCAGGACGGCGCCCTGTTCCCGCATCTGACCATCGGCGACAATATCGGTTTCGGCATGGGCCGCGGCGATGAAAAACGCGCCGAGCGCATCGTCGAGTTGGCCTACATCGTCGGGCTCGACAAGGCGATCCTCAAGCGCCGCCCGCACGAGCTTTCCGGCGGCCAGCAGCAGCGCGTGGCGCTCGCCCGCGCCATGGCGATGAAGCCGCGGCTGATGCTGCTCGACGAACCGTTCTCGGCGCTCGACACCGGCTTGCGCGCTTCGATGCGCAAGGCCGTGGCCGAACTTCTGGAGGCGGCCGGCATTACCACCATCCTGGTGACCCACGACCAGGCCGAGGCACTGTCCTTCGCTGCCCAGGTGGCGGTGATGCGCGATGGAAAATTCTCGCAGGTCGGCACGCCTCGCGATCTCTACCTCAAGCCGAAGGACAGGATGATCGCCGAATTCCTCGGCGACGCCATCATCCTGCCGGCGAGCGTTTCGGGCGGCTTCGCCAACTCGCCGCTCGGCCGCATCGCCGTCGATACCAATGACAGCCGCGATGTCGCCCGCATCATGCTGCGGCCGGAGCAGATCGGGCTGAAACGCACGTCGCGCGAAGGCATGTCGGGCACCCCCGACATGCTGTTTGGCGAGGTGACGGAATCGGAATTCGCCGGCTCGACATGCATGATCGCGGTGCGGCTCCTGAACAATGCCGATCCGCCCGACGCCGCCGCCATCGGCAACACGCCGCTGATCCTACGCAAATCCGGCATGGACGCACCGACGGTCGGCGAGATCGTCCGGCTCACCGTGTCGGGAAAGGCGCATGTGTTCGTCTAGGCACCGAAGACCGGCGCCCGGCGCGCGGTTCATGCCGTGATAAGTTCGCCGGTTTCGGCTGAATAGATCGGCCAGCGCTCGAGAAAATCACAGCCATGCACGACAACCCTCTGGTTGGCGCTGTCGACAAGGATGACGGCGTAGGAGGGCGGCGCCTGCTCGACAATTTGGCTCGACCGGTCAAGCGCAAGTTCGAACCTTGCGTGCAGGCCGCGCTGCGCCGAGAACGGAATCCCGGCGACTGTGCCGGCGATGTCGCGATGGACATGGCCGAAGAAGATGTGGCGGACGTTACCGTGGCGCTTCAGCACTCCGAGCAACCGATCAGGCTGCTCGAGCGCCAGCGGATCGAGCTGCGGCAGGCCGAGCGCGACCGGCGGATGGTGCAGGAAGATGTAGGCGGGCCTGCCGGCCGATCGGTTCAGGCGGGTTTCGAGCCAGGCAAGCCGCCTTTCGCACAATTCGCCTTCGATGCGCCCTTCCGCCAGGCAGTCGAGAAACAGCAGCACCTCGTTGCCGGTGTCATGGACCGACTGCACGAAGCCATTCTCGTCGACCGGATTTTCCGGGAACGCCGCTGCGAGATTGGCCCGCCGGTCATGGTTGCCGGGTAGCAGCCTGTACGGCACCGACAGCGTGTTCAGGGCAGCGCGCAGATCCGTGTAACTCTCCGGCGCGCCGCTCTCGGTCAGGTCGCCGGTGAAGACGCAAAGGGCGGCGTCGGCGTGATGCGCATTGATATGCGCGATGCAGGACGCCAGCCTTTGATGCAGGTCCGCGCCATAGCGGCGCTCGCCTTGCCGGCCAAGATGCACATCGGTGACTTGGACGATTTTCATCACGCTTTCAGAGCGCCGGCTCGGGTACGGACGCCTTGAAGACATCGAGGCGGGCTCCCGTCTCCGACGAGAAGAAATGCATGTCTTCAGGCGAAATCTTCAGGCCGACCTGGCTGCCGGGCTCGGGGTGGACGGCCTCCGACGTCATCACCGAAAACGGTGCGCCGTCGAGATCGACATAGATAACCCGCCCCGCCCCCAGTTCCTCGACGAGGTCGACCGTGGCATTCAACGCGCCGGCCACGCCGGGCGCCACCAGCCGGACGGCCTCCGGCCGGATGCCCATCGCGACCTTGGTGCCGACCGGCAGGCCGGCACGTGCCATGGCCAGGCGCCGGCTGCCGCCGAGTAGCGACAGCCCGTCGAGCTCGACCGTGCCTTCCAGAATGTTCATGGCCGGCGCGCCGACGAAGGTGGCGACGAAGCGGCTGGCCGGACGGGTATAGATTTCACCCGGCGTGCCGACCTGTTCGACACGTCCGCCATTCATCACCACCAGCCGGTCGGCCAGCGTCATCGCCTCGACCTGATCGTGGGTGACGAAGACGGAGGTGGCGTTCAGCCGGCGATGCAGCTTGCGGATTTCCGAGCGCATCTGCACGCGCAGCTTGGCGTCGAGATTGGACAGCGGCTCGTCGAACAGGAATACCTTCGGCTCGCGGATCATGGCGCGGCCCATGGCGACGCGCTGCCTCTGCCCGCCGGAAAGCGCCATCGGCTTGCGGTCGAGCAGATGTTCGAGCTCCAGCGTGCGGGCGACTGCCTGGATGCGCAGCTGGCGCTCGGCCGAGGGAACGCCGGCGACCTTGAGCGAATAGCCGATGTTCTGCGAAACACTCATGTGCGGATAGAGCGCGTAATTCTGGAACACCATGGCGCAGCCGCGCTCGCGCGGTTCCAGCCTGTTGACCACCGTGCCGTCGATCGCGATCTCTCCGGCGGAAATCTCTTCCAGCCCGGCGATCATGCGCAGCAGCGTGGACTTGCCGCAGCCGGACGGTCCCAGGATGACGACGAATTCGCCTGAGGCGAAGTCGAGATCGACGCCGTGCACGACCTGCGTCTTGGCGTAGTTCTTCTTGACGCCGCGTATTGTGATGGAGGCCATTTTTGTCTCCTTATTTCTTATTTCTCGGTGGCGATCAGGCCGCGCACGAACCAGCGCTGCATCAGCACCACGACGATCAGCGGCGGCAGCATGACGATCAGCGTGCCGGCCATGGCGATGTGCCATTCCGGAATGCCGCCGACATTGGGGATCAGCTGCTTGAGTTCGGTCACCGCCATCGCATGCGACTGGTCGGTGGTGATGAGCAGCGGCCACAGATACTGGTTCCAGGCCCACAGGAACATGATGGTGCCGAGCGCCGCCATATTGTTGCGCGACAGCGGCAGCAGGATATCGATGAAGAACCGCAGCGCCCCCGCGCCGTCCATGCGCGCGGCCTCGGTCAGCTCGTCCGGTACGGTCAGGAAGAACTGCCGGTAGAGGAACGTGCCGGTCGCGGTGGCGACCAGCGGCAGTATCAGGCCGCTATAGGAATTGAGCAGTCCAAGGCTGAGCTGGACCTGCACGCCCGAGACCTTCTCGATCAGCCAGGAAATCCCGGTCAGGTCCAGGATCGCCTGGTACGGCTCGAGTACGTTGGCGACCACGGCGTAGGTCGGCACGATGCGCACTTCGAGCGGCAGCATCAGCGTGATGAAGATCAGCCAGAAGATCAGCATGCGGCCAGGATAGCGGAAGTAGACGATCGAGAAGGCGGTGAGCGCCGAGACGATCACTTTGCCGGCGGCGACGCCGGTCGCCATAATGAAGCTGTTGAGCAGCTTGGGACCGAGATCGGCGGTCGTCCAGGCGGTCTTGATGTTGACCCAGAAGTCGCTGCCCGGCAGCAGCGACATCGGCACATCGTTGACGTCCTTGAGGTTATGCGACGCAGCGATCACCACGACCACGAACGGCGCAATGCAAAAGATGAAGCCGATGAACAGGATCAGATGCGTGAAGAAATTGAGGAACGGGGTGCGCTCGACCATATCCATCTACCTGTAGTGCACGCGCCGCTCGATGAAGCGGAACTGGAAGATGGTGAGCACGATGATGAGCAGCATCAGGATGATGCTCTGCGCGGCGGCGCCTGAATAATCGAGGCCTTTGAAGCCGTCGGAATAGATCTTGTAGACCATCAGATTGGTCGCGTTCGCCGGACCGCCAGCGGTCATGATGTCGACGATGCCGAAGGAGTCCTGAAAACTCTCGGTGATGTTGATGACCAGCAGGAAGAAGATGGTCGGCGTGATCAGCGGAAACTGGATGTCCCAGAAACGCCTGATGACGCCGGAACCGTCCATCGCCGCGGCCTCGATCAGCGAGCGCGGGATGGCTTGGAACGCCGCCAGGAAGAAGATGAAATTGTAGCCGACATATTTCCACGAAAAGGCGACGATGATCGAGGCCATGGCGTCGGCGCCGTCGAGGCCGGGATCCCAGAAGCCGGGCCAGACCCGGTTGACCACGGCCATGAAGCCGGCCTCCGGCGCCAGGATGAAGCGGAACGCCATCGCCAGCGCGGGCGCGGCGATGCCGTAGGGCCAGATCAACACCACGCGATAGAGACGCGAGCCGGCGAGCTGCCGGTCGGTCAAGGCGGCGAGCACAAGCGCGATGAACATTGCGAGACCGGTACTGATGCCGGCAAAGACAAGGCTCGCGGTGATCGAGTTCCAGTAGTCGGCGTTGGACAGGATCGAGCGGAAATTGTCGAGCCCGACCCAGATGTTGCCGCCGCCCCAGGGCTGTTGCAGCGTCAGCGACCAGTACACGGCCTGGCCGGCCGGCCAGTAGAAGAACGTGAAGATCAGGAGGAGCTGCGGCACCGCGAAAAGGATGCCGATCGTCCATTTGCCGAAAGTGACGCGTTTTTCCATCGATCCGCCGATGCCGTTGAACCGTCAGCCCGCTTCTTGGGGCAAGACTAGATATGAAATGGCCGCCCGTCGAATCTCGACGGACGGCCGTTCCGCAATCGGAGGTTAGGGCAGGGTCTTGCCCGGATAGGTCTGCTGGAAGCGTTCGAGGATGGCGTCGCCGTTCTTGACCAGCGTGTCGAGGCCTTCCTGGACGCTGACCTTGTTGGCGAAGATCGCCTGCATCTGCGTACCGAACTCGGCGCGGATCTGGGTGAAGTTGCCCAGCCGGATGCCGCGGGTGATTTCGGTCGGCTCGGACGCCGTCAGGCTGGCGATGGCGACTTCACGGCCCTTGTAGGGCGCCTTGTCGTAGAAGCCCTGGCCCTTCATGTAGTCGAAGCCCGACTTGGTCACCGGGATGTAGCCGGTGTTGGTCGACCAGAACAGCGCGGTCTTGGGGTCGTGGATGAAGTTCAGGAACGCGGCAGCGCCCTTGTACTCGGCGTCCGACTTGCCGGAGAGCACCCACAGCGAAGCGCCGCCGACGAGCGAATTCTTGCGCTCCGTGCCGGCATAGACCGGCAATTCGGCGACATCCCACTTCATGCCTTCCTTCTGGGTCCTGCCGACCGTGCCGTGGTCGCCGACCGAGGTCAGGATGACCTCGCAGGTACCCGAGGCGAAGGCCTGGACCATATCCTGGCCGAGATCCTTGGACTTGATCTTGATCAGGCCGGCGTCATACCACGTCTTGAGATCGGTGACGTACTGGACGAACTTGGTCTTGTTGACTTCCAGACGCGCGTCGAGACCGTCATAACCATTGTTCTTGGTGGCGATCGGCTGGTTGTGGAGCGCCGAGAACTGCTCCATCAGCTGCCAGCTTTCGTTGGCCGAGATGTTGATGGCCATCGGGCACTCGTAGCCGGCGTCCTTCAACGCCTTGAGGTCGGCGCCGACATCTTCCCAGGTCTTGGGCGCTTCGGTCTTGCCGATCTTGGCGAAGGCGTCCTTGTTCCAGTACATCAGCGGGGTCGAGGAATTGAACGGGAAGGACAGCATCTCGCCCTTCGACGTGGCGTAGTAGCGCGCGATGCCTGGGAAATAGTCGGCGTAGTCGATCTTGTAGCCGTTTTCTTCCATCAGCTTGTCGGCGGGCTTGTAGGCGCCCGACAGCATCATGGTGGCGGTGCCGACATCGTAGACCTGGACGATGGCCGGCTGCTTGCCGGCGCGGAAGGCCGCGATGGTGTTCTGCAGCGTCGCGTCGTAGTTGCCCTGGCTGGTGCAGACGACTTCATAGTCCTTCTGCGAGGCGTTGAAGTTCTTGCACAGCGTGTCGACGACACGGGCAAGGTCGCCCGAAAGGCCGAACCAGAAGTCGAATTTTACCGGTTCTGCAGAGGCAGGCATTGCCAGCGCGGTGCTGAGCGCACCAGCGGCCAGGGCAGCAAAGCCCCGCTTGATCATGGTCATGGTTTTTCCCTCTTGAGTGGCTGGAGACAAGGGTCTTGCGCAAGTCCTTGCCCGCTCTCTTAGAGAAGGTATGTGACAGTTCTGTTGTGGCTCCCCGGCCTTTGCACAGCTGCCCGTTCCTCTCCCTCGGCGGCTTGGCCGGCATAAAAACGCACCGGCGTTTTAGGTAGCTAGGGCGACTGTCGAGGACGTAAAGACCATATCGGCCGGCATGATTATCCGGCTAAGGGGACGATGGAATGCAGGCGCGGCAGCGGGCGTAAATGCGCCGGCGAAGCACGCCAGGGCTACTATCTCGGCAAACCGGCGCCCATCGAGGCGTTCGACGACCTGACCGGCCACGGCAAGGGCACTCCGGTACGCACCGACCATCGGGATGGCAGTCTCGTATTGCTCAAGCCTAGCGTGCGCTAGGCTTGATCG
Organism: Mesorhizobium sp. B2-4-19; assembly: GCF_006441315.1. NCBI lineage: Bacteria > Pseudomonadati > Pseudomonadota > Alphaproteobacteria > Hyphomicrobiales > Phyllobacteriaceae > Mesorhizobium > Mesorhizobium sp. B2-4-19. The sequence goes on from NZ_VFUV01000020.1 coordinate 65,194, forward strand.
CTCACGATCCGAGAGCCGTGTCGATCAGCCGCCTGGCGTCGGGCCCCGACCATTCAGCCGGGCCGTTCATATGCGCGATCAGGCAGCCTTCGCCGTCGATCAGCATGGTGACGGGAAGGCCGAGCGCCAGGCCGCGCGTCTTGAGGTCGTTGAACAGGGCCACCGTCGAATCCCGGTAATAGCCGAGCGCTTCGACATCTGTTTCCTTGAGGAATTTCTTCGGCTTCACATCATCGCCGGCATCGACATTGACGGCGACTACCTGAAAGCTGTCGCTGCCTTTCTCCTTCTGCAGCGCATCGAGCGCCGGCATTTCGGCACGGCAAGGCGCGCACCATGTCGCCCAGAGGTTGAGCAGCACCGTCTTGCCGGCATGGTCGGCGATCGTCATCGGCTTGCCGTCCGGGCCATTGAAGGCAAGGCTTTTCATCGACTGCGGCGGATCGGCGGGCAACAGGGCCGCGACCTGGCCGGTGGCGGCAGCCGCGATCTTCTTGGCGCGGTCGCTCTTGGCGGCGCAGGCGACGTCATCCTTGCTGCCGCCGACCGCCACCTGCGCCGGTGCATTGTTGCCAGACCGGCTCTCGCTGACATATACCGCGACCGCGCCGGCCAGCGCTCCCGCCACCAAAGCGGCGAGGATCAGGCGCGGGGCCGGGAAAAATCTGTTTCCGTCTGCCATTTTCTCAAAACTGCTCCGAAGCACGGGTTTTATAGCGATGAGCGACAAGAAGACCAGCAACCAGATGTGGGGCGGACGATTTGCCTCGGGTCCGGCCGCGATCATGGAAGCGATCAACGCGTCGATCTCGTTCGACCGCAAACTCTACGCGCAGGACATACGCGGCTCGATCGCTCATAGCGAGATGCTGGCGCAAACGGGCATTATTTCGGCGGCCGATCAAGAAAAAATCGCTCACGGGCTGAACACGATCCTGAAAGAGATCGAGGCCGGCCGCTTCGAGTTTTCGACGAAGCTCGAAGACATCCACATGAATGTCGAGGCCCGGCTCGCCGACCTGATCGGCCCGGCCGCCGGCCGCCTGCACACCGCGCGCTCACGCAACGACCAGGTGGCGGTGGATCTGAGGCTCTGGGTCAAGGACGAATGCTTCCGCGTCGCGGAGGCACTGAAGGGCCTGATCACGGCGCTGCTGGAGCGGGCCGAGGAGCACGCGGCGACCGTGATGCCGGGCTTCACCCATATGCAGGCGGCGCAGCCGGTGACCTTCGGCCACCACTGCATGGCCTATGTCGAGATGTTTGCACGCGACCTGTCGCGCGTGCGCGATGCCATCGAGCGCATGGACGAGAGCCCGCTCGGTGCCGCCGCCCTTGCCGGCACCAGCTTTCCGATCGACCGCCACAGAACCGCCAAGGCGCTCGGTTTCCGCGAGCCGATGCGCAATTCGCTGGACAGCGTTTCCGATCGCGATTTCGCGCTGGACTTCCTCGCCATGGCGGCGATCTGCGCCACGCATCTGTCGCGGCTGGCCGAGGAGATCATCGTCTGGTCGACGCCGCAATTCGGCTTCGTCAGGCTGTCGGACTCGTTTTCCACCGGCTCCTCGATCATGCCGCAGAAGAAGAACCCCGACGCCGCCGAACTGGTGCGCGGCAAGACCGGCCGCGTCAACGGCCATCTGGTCGGCCTGCTGACGGTGATGAAGGGCATGCCTTTGACCTATGGCAAGGACATGCAGGAAGACAAGGAATCGGTCTTCGACGCCGCCGAGACGCTCGACCTGATGCTGGCGGCGATGACCGGCATGGTCTCCGACATGACGGTCAACGCGGCCGCGATGAAGAAGGCCGCCGGCTCCGGCCACGCGACCGCGACCGACCTCGCCGACTGGCTGGTGCGCACGCTGGGCCTGCCGTTCCGTGAGGCGCATCACGTCACCGGCCGTGCGGTGGCGCTGGCCGAGGAGAAGAAGGTAAGCCTGGAAAAACTTTCGCTGGAGGATCTGCAGTCGATCAATCCCGGCATCACATCGGATATTTTCTCGGTGCTGGCGGTGCAGAATTCGGTCAAGAGCCGCACCAGTTTCGGCGGCACCGCGCCGTCCGAAGTGAGGAAGCAGATCCGCCATTGGAAAAAGCGGCTGGCCAAAGCCTGAAGCCGGACAATGCGACCGGCAATATCCCGGATATTGCAACCGGCAATATCCGGGGTGCAATGCGCCGAGAACTCGGCTAAAAGCGGCGGCTGACAAAACGTTTCGGACGGATGGATCGATGACCGGAAGCAGGATTTTGGTGACGCTGACGCTGCTGGCGGCGATGGCCGCCGTGACCGCCTGCGGCCGCAAGGCCGGTCTCGACACGCCCTATGAGGCGGCCATCCAGGCGCGCAAGGATGCCGAGAAGGCCAAGCAGCCGCTGCCGCCGGAGCCGGAAAAACCGGTCAAGGACAAGAAGTTCATCCTCGACCCGCTGATCTAGAACCGATCAGGCCGGGTTTGGCTTCCAAGCCCGATCTATCGTGCTCCAACTTCCGGAATCACTCTCGTGAACCATTTCGACTACCGCGACGGCGTGCTGCATGCCGAGGACGTGGCAATCCCTGATATCGCCGCTCAGGTCGGCACGCCGTTCTACTGCTATTCGACGGCCACGCTGACCAGGCACTACCGCGTCTTTGCCCAGGCTTTTGCCGGCCTCGACGCGCTGGTCTGCTACGCCATGAAGGCCAACTCCAACCAGGCCGTGCTGCGCACCCTTGCCAGGCTAGGCGCCGGCGCCGACGTGGTCTCGGAAGGCGAGCTGCGCCGGGCGCTGGCGGCCGGCATCCCGGCAAGCAAGATCCTGTTTTCCGGCGTCGGCAAGACCGCGCGCGAAATGGACCTTGCGCTCGAAGCCGGCATCCTTTGCTTCAACGTCGAATCCGAGCCTGAACTCGAACTGTTGTCGGCGCGAGCCACGGCACTCGGCAAGGTGGCGCCGGTCTCGCTGCGCATCAATCCCGATGTCGACGCCAAGACCCACAAGAAGATTTCCACCGGCAAGGCCGAGAACAAGTTCGGCATCGCCTGGCAGCGCGCGCGGCAGGTCTATGCCCGGGCGGCGACGCTTCCGGGTATCAAGGTCACCGGCATCGACACCCATATCGGCAGCCAGATCACCGAATTGCAGCCCTTCGACGACGCCTTCGCCCTTTTGGTCGATCTGGTCGGCGCGCTGCGCGCCGATGGCCACGCCATCGAGCATGTCGATCTCGGCGGTGGCCTCGGCATCCCTTACCGTGTCGACAACAACCCACCGCCCTTGCCCGACGCCTATGCCCAGATCGTCAGGAAGCATGTCACCAAGCTCGGTCTGAAGGTGATCTTCGAGCCGGGCCGGCTGATCGTCGGCAATGCCGGCATCTTGGTTTCGGAAGTGATCTTCGTGAAGGAAGGCGACGCCAAGAATTTTCTGGTCGTCGACGCCGCCATGAACGATCTGATCCGGCCGACGCTCTACGACGCCTTCCACGACATCAGGCCGGTCGTGCAGCCGCCTGCCGACACGCCGCGCATGATGGTCGACGTGGTCGGCCAGGTCTGCGAGACCGGTGACTATCTCGGCCTCGACCGTGACCTGCCCAGGCTGAAGGCCGGCGATCTCATTGCCGTTTCCACCGCCGGTGCCTATGGCGCCGTGCAGGCAGGCACCTATAACACCCGCCTGCTGGTGCCGGAGGTGCTGGTCGACGGCGACCGTTTCCACATCGTGCGTCCACGCCTGACCTATGACGATTTGATCGGGCTGGATTCGGTGCCTGACTGGCTGGCATAGAAGCCATGGCCGGCAGCGCTACAGCCGGTTCTGCAGGCGCGTCCTTGTCTCGGCGATCCTGTCTTCGTCACGGCGGTAGAACGTCCATTGCTTGATGCGCTTGGCGCGCAGCAGGCCGGCCTGGGTGAGCACGCGCATATGCTCGGAGAGCGTCGCCTGCGTAATACCGAGCTTCTCGGCGATCAGCAGCGCGCAAACGCCGTCCTCGATCAGATCGCCGTCGGCCTGAGCCGGGAAATGCGCGCGCGGATCCTTCAGCCAGTCGAGGATCTGCAGCCTGCGTTCATTGGCAATCGCCTTGAAGACATCAACCTCTTGCATTTAGGCATTTAGGCATTTTGCCAAGTTACTAATTACTGTCAATCCCAAGGAGATCGCCATGGCGCAGGGCAACACCGTTACACGCGAGCGCATTGCCGCGATGGAACCGCGCATCCGCCCCTATATCAGGCACACGCCGGTGCTGCGCGTCGACATGGCCGACTTCGACCGGCCACCGCTGGCGGTAGACCTCAAGCTCGAATGCCTGCAGCATTCCGGTTCGTTCAAGGCGCGCGGCGCCTTCACCAATCTTTTGGAAAGGGCGGTTCCCAAGGCCGGTGTCGTCGCCGCATCGGGCGGCAACCATGGCGCCGCCGTCGCCTATGCCGCCATGCGGCTCGGCCACAAGGCGACCATCTTCGTTCCCGAAGTGAGCCCGCAGGCCAAGCTGGACCGCATTCGCGGCTATGGCGCCGACCTAGTGGTTGGCGGTGCCCGCTACGCCGAGGCGTTGGCCGCCAGCGAACGTTTCGCGCAGGAGACCGGCGCCTTGCAGATCCACGCCTTCAACCAGGAGGAAACGCTGGTCGGCCAGGGTACGCTTGGGCTCGAGATCGAGAACGACCTGCCCGAGATCGACACGCTGCTGGTCGCCGTCGGCGGTGGCGGCCTGATCGGCGGCATCGCCGCCTGGTATGCCGGCCGCATCCGCATCATCGCCATCGAGCCTGAAGGCGCGCCGACGCTTCATCGCGCCTTCGAGGCCGGCCATCCCGTCGACGCGCCGGCCGAAGGCATCGCCGCCGATTCGCTGGCGCCGAAGCGCGTCGGCGAAATGATGTTCCCGATCGCCGAAGCCTTCGTCGAGCGCTCCATCCTGGTCAGTGATGACGACATCATCGCCGCGCAGAAGGCGCTGTGGAACCGGGTGCGCATCATCTCCGAGCCGGGTGGGGCTGCCGCCTTCGCCGCGATCCTGTCCGGCCGCTACACGCCGGCACCGGGCGAAAGCGTCGCCGTGCTGGTCTGTGGCGCCAATGCAAACCCCGCCAATTTCTGATTGCAACCATCTCGGCGGGCTTCACGTTTTTTGAAACCGCCTCGCCTTTGCCGTGTTTGCTGGTATTCTTCGAGTCGTGAGGATCGGGCTATCCTGCCTGATTCCAGGAAGGGCCGATGACGCAACGACCCATCTCTAGCGATCGCAGTCTCGCCGGGCGCCTTGCGCTCAGCCGGCTGGCGACGCGGGTCTCGATGATGGTCGAGCGCGGCTGGCCGTTGCTGCTGCCGCTGATCCTTGTCGCCAGCCTGTTCCTGAGCATCTCCTGGTTCGGCGTTTTCTCCCGCTTGCCGGATATCGCGCGCATCGGCCTTGTCGCCGCATTCGGCCTGGCAGGGCTGGCGGCGCTCTATCCGCTGCGCTTTTTCCGCCTGCCCGGCGCCGCCGAGGTCGACCGCCGCATCGAGGCCGCCAACGAATTGCTGCACAGCCCCGTGCTGGTGCAGGCCGACCGGCCAAGCGGCCGCGAAAGCAGCTTCTCGCAGGCGCTGTGGCGCGAGCACCAGAAGCGCATGGCCGCCAGGCTCGACAGCCTTGGCGCCGACCTGCCGCGCACCCGGGTGCCGGAGCGCGATCCTTGGGGGCTGCGCGCCGTGGCCGCGCTGCTGCTCGTCACCGCCTTTGCCTTCTCCTTCGGGCCGACGGGCGGCAGGATAGCCGACGGCTTCAGCACCCACGGCGCGCATGATGCCGTGCCGCCACGCATCGATGCCTGGGTGACGCCGCCTGCTTATACCGGCAAGCCGCCGATCTTCCTGACCGCCGACGCCAACCAGGCAACGCCGACGTTTCATGTGCCCGAGGGCAGCGACGTCTCCTTGCGCGTCACCGGAGGCTCGGGCGAGGAAACGCTCGCCTATGCCGACAAGGATGGCAATGCACGCACCATCGACCCTGCCGGACCACAGGCGGCCAGCGCCAAGCCAGCCGCGAGCCCGGCGGCGCCGACCCCCGCATCCCCGTCGAAGGTGCGCCAGTTCATCGGCAAGCTGACCGGCGACGGCACGCTGACGCTGAAATCGGGCGAGGATCAGCTCGGCCGCTGGGCCTTCGCCGTGATCGAGGACAAACCGCCACAGATCCGCTTCGTCGGCGAGCCCAAACGCGCCGCCAACGGCGCCTTCGAACTCAACTACCGGATCGACGACGATTATGGCGCCGCCACCGCCAAGGCTGTCTTCGCGCTGGCCGACCCGCAGGCGCCTGGCGCGCATCCGCTGTACGGCCCGCCGGAAATGCCGTTGGCGCTGCCGCGCCGCGGCGGCAAGTCCAATGCCGCCAAGACCACCAAGGACCTGACCGAGCATGTCTGGGCCGGCAGCAGCATCAAGCTGACGCTGGTCGCCACCGACGACGCCGGCCACACCGCGTCGAGCGAGACCAAGACGCTGGTGATGCCGGAGCGGCCTTTCGCCAACCCGCTGGCGCGGGCGGTGATCGAACAGCGCCGCCTGCTGGCGCTCGACGCCAATGCCAAGCCGCACGTGCTCGACCTGATCGACGCCATCACGCTGCGGCCGGAAGACACGTTCGACAACATGTCCCACTATCTCGCCATCATGAGTGCGCGCAGCCGGCTGAAACTGGCCGGCAACGACGATCAACTGCGCGGCGAGGTCGCCTATCTCTGGGAAATCGCGCTCGGCATCGAGGAGGGCAACCTCTCGGCCGCCGAGAAGCGGCTGCGCCAGGCGCAGCAGGCGCTGCAGGACGCCATCAAGAACGGCGCCAGCGACGCCGAAATCGAGAAGGCGATGAAGGAACTGCGCGAGGCGATGAACCAGTTCCTGCAGGAATTCGCCGAACGCGCCAAGCAGAACCCGAATGCGCCGCAAATGCAGCAGAACGGCCAGGAACTGCGCCAGAGCGACATCGCCCGGATGATGGACCAGATCGAGAACCTGGCGAAGTCGGGCGACCGCGACAAGGCGCAGCAATTGCTGTCGCAGCTGCAGGACATGATGAACAATCTCCAGGCCGGCCGCCAGCAGCAGGGCGGCGAGCAGGACAGCCAGATGCGCCAGCAGATGGACAAGCTCGGCGAGATCCTGCGCCGCCAGCAGGAGATGATGAACGACACCTTCCGCATGGACCAGATGCAGCGTGGCGAGCGCCAGCGCGGGCAGAACCGCGATGAGCAGCTTGGCCAGGGCCGTGGCGAGGACCAGAACAAGCCAGGCCTCGGCGAGGACCGCGATCCGCTCGCCAGGCAAAAACCGATGACGCCGCAGGAATTCGCCGATGCGCTGAAGCAGTTGCAGGAAGGCCAGGGCCAGCTGAAGGGCGATCTCGAGCAGCTGAAGAAGAACCTCGAAGGCATGGGCATGGAGCCCAATGAAGGATTTGGCGAGGCCGGCAAGTCGATGGGCAGTGCCGAACAGGCGCTTGGCGAGGGTCAGGGCGACGAGGCCGTCGGCCACCAGGGCCGGGCACTCGAGGCGCTGCGCAAGGGCGCCAAGGACATGATGAAGCAGATGCAGGCCATGCAGGGCGACCAGGGCGGCAGCCAGGAAGGCGGGCGTCAGCAGAATGCCGACCGCGACCCGCTCGGCCGGCCGCGCGCCAGCCAGGGTCCCGATTTCGGCGATTCGGTGAAAGTCCCCGACGAGATCGACGTCCAGCGCGCCCGCCAGATCCTGGAAGCGATCCGCAAACGGCTCGGCAACGCGCTCGGCCCCGATATCGAGCGCAGCTATCTCGAACGGCTGCTCGAGCTGAAATAGGGACCCCGCCCCTCTCGAACGGTTGCAACACCATGCCGAAGCTCGGTACCGTCACGCCCATCCTGCGCATCTTCGATATTGCCAAGGCGCATGAATTCTACGTCGGGTTTCTCGGTTTCGAAGTGCAGTTCGAACACCGCTATGATGACAACGCGCCGCTCTACACAGGCGTTTCACGTGACGGCTGCGTCTTGCATCTGAGCGAACATCATGGCGACGGCGCACCGGGCTCCCACATCCGGATCGAGACGACCGACATTGCGGGGCTCCACCACGAATTGACCGAAAGAAGGTACCGCTTTGCCAGGCCGGGGTTGGAGGAGACGCCCTGGAAGACGAAGGAGGTCACGGTCGACGATCCGTTCGGCAACCGCCTGACCTTCTATGAGGATGTGAAGGACTGAGCTAACCGGTTGACGAACGCCTCGCGGATCGCCTCCTGCATGCCGTCGATCGCCTCGCCCGATGCGTTCGGGTTGCGATGCATGACCACATTGGAGGAATCGATGTCGCCGAACCCATCGGCGGAGGTCAGTTCGCGGCAGCCGTCCGGAATGTTGCTGCGCGAGATCGGCGCGATCGCCAGCCCTGAGGTGACGGCAAGCTTCAGACCACCGGTGGTGTCGCTTGTATAGGCGACACGATAGGCAAGACCGCGCTGCTCCAGCGACTTGATGGCGAAGTCCTTGCACCAGCTGACCCGGTTGTAGAGCGCGATCGGCACTGGGCGTTCCTCGTGCATGTGATGCAGGGTCGACGTCACCCAGACCGTCGGGTCGTGCATCAGCACTTCGCCGCCGCCCGGATCCTGCCATTCGAACACCACGCACAGATCGAGTTCGCCGGCGGCGAGCGCCGCCAGCTGCGCCTCCGAATGCGCGTAGCGCACGGTGACCTCGACCTTGGTGTGGCGTTTCGAAAACGCGCCGAGCGCGCGCGACAGGATGGCGTGGCCATATTCCTCCGGAATGCCGATGCGCACCGGTCCGCCGAGCGGCGCCGCCGCCATCGAAGCCGCCGTTTCGTCGAGCAGCGAGACGATGCGACGGGCATTGACGATGAGTTCGCCGCCGCGCCGCGTCAATGCGACGCCGCGCGAGCCGCGCTCGAACAGGCTGTCGCCGACCAGTTCCTCAAGCTTCTTCATCTGCATCGACACGGCCGACTGGGTGCGCCCGGCCTGCTCGGCCGCACGGGTGAAATTGCCGGCCTCGGCAATGGCGACGAAGGTGCGCAGGAGATCGCTGTCGAGGGTTGGACGCATGTTATCCATCATAAGCGGATTTGATTGCAGGCATCATTCCAATTCGTTTGCAACATGTCAAACACCGGACGATAGTTGCCTTACCCATTGGATATGCGGCTGCGAAATCGGCTGCGGACCAAGCAAAGAGTCCTCACTCGTACCCGCTGCCCGAAACGGTGGCGGGTTCTTTTTGATCTGGAGGCGGGCTGCTTCGGATCGTACGCGTAGGAGCCGGAACGCAGATGCAGAATAGGATGGTGCGCGGCATCCTGAGCCTGTGCCTGGGCGTGCTGGTGTTCTCGCTGCAGGACCCGCTCGTCAAGGCCGTGTCGAGCGGCTATCCGGTGACCGAGGTGATGGCGATCCGCTCGATCGTCGCCTTGCCGATCCTGATCATCCTCGTCCATGCCGATGTCGGGCTGTCGGCAATCCTGTCGAAGCGGTTCGGCTTGCTGACGATCCGCGCCTTCATCCAGTTCACCTCCTACACGGTGTACTATCTGGCCATCGCCGCGCTGCCGCTGGCCGACGCCGTGGCGCTCTATTTCATGGCGCCGCTGTTCATCATGGCGCTGGCCGGACCCTATCTCGGCGAACGCGTCTCCTGGCGAACGCTGGCGACGGTGCTGATCGGCATGCTTGGCGTCATCGTGATGGTGCGCCCCGGCGCCGGCCTATTCGACTGGGCGGCACTGCTGTCGCTCGGCTCGGCGGCGCTCTACGGCTTCTCGCAACTGATGGCGCGCAAGATCGGCGATACCGAATCGTCCACCGTCATGGCCTTCTATCAGAACGGCGCCTATCTCATCGGCGCCGCCGTGGTTGCCGGCACGTTCCATCTGGCCGGCATAAGTCACGCCGTCCACCCCAGCGTCGAATTCCTGGTGCGTCCGTGGATATGGCCGACGCTGCCGGATTTCCTCAAGATGGCCGCCTGCGGTTTCGTTGCCTCCGCCGGCATGATCCTTCTGTCGCAGGGCTACAGGCTGGCGCCGGCCAACCGGGTCGCGACCTTCGAATACACCGGCATTCTGTGGTCACCGCTCTGGGGTTTCCTGTTCTTCGCCGAGGTGCCGCGGTCGACGACCGTGATCGGCGCGGCGCTGATCATCGGCGCCGGCCTGCTTGCGCTCAACACTGGGCGGCGCAAGAATGCACCACCGGTGCTTGCAACTGCCGATTCGGTCTAATCAGGCGAAGCAGATCAGCGCGCGCTCGACGCGCGAGCGGATTTCGGCCAGCGTGAACGGCTTCTGCACGACATCGAGGATGATGCCGTTCAACTCCTCGGCGCGCTCGCGCTGGTCGGCATAACCGGTCATCAGCATGATCTTCATCGCCGGGAAAAGGGCGGCCGCCGCGATCGCCATCTCGATACCGTCCATCTCGGGCATGCGGATGTCGGAGACGACGAGATCGTAACCACCATGCGCGGCGCGTATCAGCGCCAGGCCTTGAGCGCCGTCGGCGGCGATATCGATTGCGTGGCCTGCGCGTTCAAGCGCGCGGCAGCGAGGGTGCGGACGGACTCATCGTCCTCGACGATCAAAAGCTTTGCCATGGCCGGCAATTTGGCCGCGAAAAGTTGACTTTTCCTGAAAGGACCCGGCCCCTGACCGGGCTAATTTTTCCGGCGCCGTTAAGGCCTTTTTCAGAACTTGTCGGCGCAAGGCAGTTGCCTCACGCATCGCCTTTCACGATGCCCACGAACGGCAATTCACGGAAGGCGTGCGCGACATCCATGCCGTAACCGACGACGAAATAATCGGGGCAGTCGAAGCCGACATAGTCGGCGACGAGCGCGGTCTGGCGGCGCATGCGCTTGTCAAGCAGCACGGCGATGGAACAGCTTTTCGCGCCGCGCGACAGCATCAGGTCGCGGGTGAAGGTCAGTGTCTTGCCCGATTCCAGAATGTCGTCGATCAGCAGCACGTCGCGGCCGGCGACCTCATTGTCGATGTCGCGCAGCACCCTCACCTCACCGCTGGTGGTGCCGGCGCCATAGCTGGAAATGAAGATGAACTCGACCTCCGGCGACAGGCCGACATCGTGCATGGCGCGGATCAGGTCGGCGGCGAAGATGAACGAGCCCTTCAGCACCGAAATCACCAGGAGATCATGATAGTCGTGCCCGGCGATCTCCTTGGCGAGTTCGAGATTACGCCGCGCGATCGCCGACGCCGAAAACAGGACTTCGATGTCCTTGTCGCGTACGATGGGCATTGTCGTCTTCCCCGGTGATCGCCTACTCAGCGAAAGTAACCAAAACGGTCCTTACGCCGTTCTTAGGCACGTCGAGCCGGCTGGCAAAGCCGAATCTTTCGCCCGATGCCAGCGAATGGCCGGATGTCCCCAACGTATAGCGGGTTGTGCGCCCGTCATTGCCGGTCACGCGGATTTCGAGCGGCGGCATTGTCGCCGGCCCCGCCCCGTCATTGGCGGCCTCGCCATCGACGAACAGCACCGGATTGGCTCCCGAGGCGTCGACATGCGAGGTGACGCCTGAAATGGTCAGCGCCGGGGCTTGCGCGCCGGTCAGGAAGGGCGTCTGACGCACCAGCGCATGTCCGCCGGAGACCCAGAAAGCGGCCAAGGCGGCACCAATGCCGGCGATCCAGAAGATCGGCCCGCCGCGCGCGGCCGGCGGCCGTTCCGCCGGCGCTTCCGGCTTGCGCAGCATGTCCATCCCCTCGATGGACGGCGTGACAATCAGGCGCGGCGGCAGTGAAACGCCTTCCACGGCAGGGACAAGGCGCGGCATCACTTCATAGTCGGCATCGACGATATCAGCCGCCGGGCCGCGCACGATCCGCTCCGCCGCGACAATTGCCGGGGGATCGGTCATGATTTCGCCGGAAACCGGGCGCGCGGTTCGTTCGTCAGCCATCATGGCCCCGTTATTGCGCGTGTTCGCTTTTCGTTTCTTTTGCGTAAACAAAAATGGTTAACGCTTCCCCACCGGAGCCCTCGTGACGCGCCGAAACAAGCCAGAAATTAACCGCCGGTTAACCATGCCGGCCGATGGTCTTTTCGCAGAACAGGCAGGCGCTGCGCTGCCCGTCCAAACTAAAGAGATAGAGCATGATGCCGTCCGAAAACCGCTTCACACTTTTCGGCATCATGCTCTAGAAATTTCAGGTCGTCGAAATTGATTCGCTTCGAAAATGTCGGCCTCCGCTATGGCATGGGTCCGGAAATCCTCCGCGATATCTCCCTGCACATCCCGGAGCGCTCCTTCCAGTTCCTGAGCGGACCCTCGGGCGCCGGCAAGACGACGTTGCTGCGGCTTCTGTTCATGTCGCTGAAGCCGACGCGCGGGCTGATCACCATTTTCGGCAAGGACCGCTCGCGCATTTCGCGCACCGAACTGCCGCATCTGCGCCGCCGCATCGGCGTGGTGTTCCAGGATTTCCGTCTGCTCGACCACATGACCACCTATGAGAATGTCGCGCTGCCGCTGCGCGTGCGCGGGCGCGAGGAAGCAAGCTACCGCACCGATGTCACGGAGCTGCTGAAATGGGTGGGGCTGGGCGAGCGCATGCATGTGCTGCCGCCGGTCCTGTCGGGCGGCGAGAAGCAGCGCGCCGCCATCGCGCGCGCCCTGATCGAGCAGCCCGAGATCCTGCTCGCCGACGAACCGACCGGCAATGTCGATCCGCCGCTGGCGCGGCGGCTGCTGCGGCTCTTCATCGAGCTCAATCGTCTCGGCACCGCCGTGGTGATCGCCACCCATGACCTTGGCCTGATGGAACAGGTCGATGCACGCCGCATGATCCTGGCCGGCGGAAGGCTGGACATCTATGACTGATCTGTCCGCCGAACACTTCGAAGAGCATGAGCAGGAAGCCGAGGCGGCCGAAGCGAGACCGCGCGCCCAGCGCCGCATGGCGCCGATCGTGCCGGCGCAGAACATCGCCGGCCGGGCGCTCGTCCTGGTCATCGCCATCATGACCTTCCTGTCCTGCCTGACCTTCGGCGCGGTGACGCTGGTACGCGACACCGCCTCGGTCTGGGAGAACCAGATCTCGCGCGAGGCGACGATCCAGATCAAACCGGCCGACGGCCTCGACATGGAGGCCGCCCTTGCCCAGGCCTCGCAGATCGCCGGCGAATTCCCCGGCGTGAAGTCGACAAAGATCATCGACCGCGATGCGACGGCGAGGCTGCTGGAGCCATGGCTTGGTTCCGGCCTCAACATCGACGAGCTGCCGGTGCCGCGCCTGATCATCGTCACCATCGATGAGAACAGCCCGCCCGACTTCGCCGCCATGCGCGCCGCCATCACGCCGAAACTGCCGAGTGCGTCGCTCGACGATCACCGCACCTGGGTCGACCGGCTGGTGGCCATGGCCCGCACCACGGTGACCATCGGCGTTGCCGTGCTGGCGCTGATGCTGTCGGCGACGGTGCTGACCGTGGTGTTCGCTACCCGCGGCGCCATGGCCGGCAACGGCCATATCATCGAGGTGCTGCATTTCGTCGGCGCCGAGGCCGCCTTCATCGCTCGCGAATTCCGCCGGCATTTCCTGGTCACCGGCATGAAGGGCGCGGCCGCCGGCGGTGCTGCGGCGGTACTGGTCTTCATCGTCTTTTCCTGGTGGTCGTCACGCAACATGGCGACGCCGCAGGCCGACCAGGCGACTGCCCTGTTCGGCAATTTCGCCATCGGCTCGGCGGGTTATCTCGGCGTCGTCCTCATGGTGCTGGTGATCGGCGCGCTGACGGCGGCAACCTCGCACGCCACCGTCGTCGCCTATCTCAGCGACATCGATATTCGCCAACCAGACGCATGAAAGGCAACTTGCTCTGGCGGAAATCGAAGCAGGGTGATCACGGATCGAGAAACGGCGTAACGCAAAGTGCGTCTTTTACCTACCAAAGGCCGCATTTCAGGATTAACCATATGATCATGGACGTGCGGGATTCGACCGGGACGGCTGGGCAGATGCCAGTGGTGGTTGCTCGTTTGCACGACCACGGGGGCGCTAGCCGTTTAAGAACCGCACTGCGGATATCCGCGCTCGCCATTCTCGTTCTCGCAACGCTGTTTGCCGGCGGCTTCGGCTGGTTCGCCAACAAGGTCGCGCATCTCACCACGCCCGCCAATCCGGCCAAGGCCGATGCCATCATCGTGCTGACCGGCGGCCAATCGCGCCTTGACGCGGCGATGGATCTGCTGGCGTCCGGCAAGGGCGAGCGGCTTTTGATCAGCGGCGTGCATCCTTCGGCCAGCCGGCGCCAGCTCCAGGCAGCCACCGGCGGTGACAAGAACCTGTTTTCCTGCTGCGTCGACATCGACCGTGCCGCGTTGGACACGATCGGCAATGCCGAGGAAAGCGCCAAATGGGTCGAAAGCCACGCCTATGGCACGGTGATCCTGGTCACCAACAATTACCACATGCCGCGCAGCCTGCTGGAGATGGGCCGCCTGCTGCATGGCGCCAAGCTGGAACCCTATCCAGTGGTCAATTCCAATCTCGACAATGGCGGCTGGCTGACAAAGCCGCGGGCGTTGCGCGTGCTGTTCACCGAATACACCAAATATCTGCTGGCGCTGGCGCGCGGCATCGTGCCGGTGAAACCGACCCCGGACGGCATTGCGCTGGCCGAGACCGCGGCCGGCGGCTGAGCCCCCGGCGTTCCATCATCATTCCTTGTCTGTTCCCTTCGACACGGCCTTCAGGCGACTGACCTCCTGCTCGAGCTGTTGAATGCGCCTGTCCCGCTCGCCAAGCGCTGCCGCCACATCAGCCGCCTCGAAGCGCTGCGGGATGTGTTGCGGGCAATTCGCATCCCAGGCCGAGACGGTGAACAGGATGACCTGCTCGGGACGTGCCTTGTAATCCTGCGGCATCAGCCTCGCCATCAGCTCGGCATCGTTCTCGACGACGCTCGCCGTGCCCCAGATCTTGATGCGCTGGCGCAGCATGTAATCGATCAGGAACAGGAAGGCGCGTGGATTGTCCGCCAGATTGCCTTGCGTGATGAACTGCCTGTTGCCGGAAAAATCCGCGAAGCCTATCGTCTTTTCGTCCACGACCTTGAGAAAGCCGGCCGGGCCGCCGCGATGCTGGATGTAGGGCTGGCCATCGCCATTGGCCGTCGACAGGAAGACGCTGGTCTGCATCTCGACGAAGGCGGCAAGGTCCGGCGTGATGACAGCCTGCCAGCCACCACGCTCCTCGACGCGGGCGTAGGACTGACGCGAACCCTTGCGCGCCTGGATCGCCTTGACGGTCGGCGTGAAGGCGACATCGCTGGTGAAAGCATGCGCGTCCATCGAAACCTCCTTGCCTGAAACCGGCTTCCACCGGACGCAATTCCGGACGGAAAACCGCTTCACACTTTTCCTGGAATTGCTCTAAAGCCCGAGCGCCGACAAAGTCGGATGGTCGTCCGGGCGACGCCCCAACGGCCAATGGTACTTGCGATCAGCCCCGCTGATCGGCAGGTCGTTGATGCTGGCGATGCGCAGACGCATCAGCCCGTGCTCGTCGAACTCCCAGTTCTCATTGCCATAGCTGCGGAACCAGGAGCCGTTGTCGTCGTGCCATTCATAGGCGAAGCGCACGGCGATGCGGTTGCCGTGGAAGGCCCAGACCTCCTTGATCAGCCGGTAGTTCAGCTCGCGGCTCCATTTGCGCGTCAGGAAAGCCTGGATGGCATCGCGCCCTTGCAGGAATTCGGTGCGGTTGCGCCAGCGGCTGTCGGTCGTATAGGCGAGCGCCACCCGCGCCGGATCGCGCGAATTCCACGCATCCTCGGCCATGCGAGCCTTTTGCGCTGCCGTCTCGGCGGTGAACGGCGGAAGGGGTGGGCGACTTTCAGACATGAGAACTCCATTGCGCGGCTACGCTGCGGACAACACCATGCCCGAGATATAACCCCTTCCATTCCTGAAATGGAGATGGCATATCTGCAATCGTTCCTTCCATTTTATGGAAGAAGTGAATGGATCGTCTCGAAGCCATGTCGCTCTTTGTCGCGGCGGTGGAGGCCGGCAGCCTTTCCGCCGCGGCCCGCCGTTTCGGCATTCCGCTGGCGACCGTCAGCCGCAAGGTTTCCGATCTCGAACGCCATCTCAACACCCGGCTCCTGAACCGTTCGACGCGCCGGCTGACGCCGACCGATGCCGGCGAGGCCTATCTTGCGGCCTGCCGCCGCATCCTTGATGACGTTGGCGAGGCTGAACGCGCCGCGGCCGGCGAGTACAGCGCTCCGACCGGTGAACTGGCCATCACCGCGCCGGTCGTGTTTGGCCGTCTCCATGTGTTGCCGGTGGTCACCGGCTTTCTCTCGGCCTATCCCGACGTGGATATCCGCCTGACCCTGGCGGACCGCATAACCCAGTTGGTCGAGGACCATTTCGACCTCGCGCTGCGCATCGGCCAGTTGCCGGATTCGAGCCTGGTCGCCATTGGCGTCGGCGCGATCCGCCGCGTTGTCTGCGCCAGCCCGGCCTATCTAGCCGAACACGGCACGCCCACGATCCCAGAAGATCTAGGCACCCACAGTTGCATCACCTTCGAGGGACTTTCCTCCGCCGCCCCTTGGAGCTTCGCCAGAGGCAAGACGGACGTCACGGTCCAGGTCCGCTCGCGCCTGCAGGTCAACACCGCCGAGGCGGCGATCGATGCCGCGATTGCCGGCGTCGGGCTGACGAAAGTGCTTTCCTATCAGGTCGATGCCGCCGTGCGGTCCGGCATGCTGCGCATCCTGCTGCAAGAATTCGAGCCGGAACCGTGGCCGGTGAGCCTGGTGCATGCGGGCCACGGCCTGCTGCCGGTCAAGCTGCGCGCCTTCCTCGACTTTGCCGCGCCGCGTCTGAAGGAGCGGCTGGCGCGATTGGAGTAGCGTGCTTGCGCTGGCGGGAGCCGTGCTTCAGCATCGGCCGGAACGCTGCTGCGCCATTTCCTTTTTCCCCGCGCTTGGTGTAACCAACGCACACTTCCTCATCGGACCTCCCCCATGCTCTATGTCAGATCGCTGGCGTTCAATTTCGCCTTCTACGTCAATCTGATCGTCCAGATGATCCTCTGGACCCCCTATTATTTCCTGTCGCCCCGCCACCGTGCCTGGTTCGTGCCGAAATTCTGGTCGCGCAGCTGCATGTGGCTCTACGACAAGATCGCCGGAACCAAGAACGACATCACCGGGCAGGAAAACCTGCCCGAAGGCTCCTTCATCCTGGCGCCCAAGCACCAGTCGTTCTGGGATGCGATCGCCTTCTTCCCTTTCCTCCAGGACCCGCTCTACATCCTCAAGCGCGAGCTGACCTGGATCCCGTTCTTCGGCTGGTACATCATGAAGATGCGCATGATCCCGGTCGATCGCGGCAGCCGCTCCAAGGCCCTGAAGGCAGTGGTCGCGGCGACCAAGCAAGAGATGGCGCGCAACCCGCGCCAGCTGATCATCTATCCCGAGGGCACGCGCCGGGCGCCGGGCGACGAGCCGGCCTACAAATACGGCATCGTCGAAATCTACACGCAGCTTGGTGTTCCCGTGGTGCCGGTTGCCCATGTCGCCGGCCTCTACTGGCCGCGCCGCAAATTCCTGCGTTATCCCGGCACCATCAAGGCGCGTTTCCTGCCGCCGATCCCACCGGGCCTCGGCAAGGACGAGTTCATGGCGCGGCTGATCGGCGAGACGGAAGCCGCTTGCGACCAGTTCCTCATCGAGGCATCGCGCGCGCCCAACCCGCCCGCCTTCCCGCCGACGGCGTTGAAGCGGCTGCGGGAGCTCGGCGCGAAGGCCTGAAAGCCTCCAGCCGGGCGATCAGCCGTAAACAGCCAGCAGCGTGGTCAGCACCAGCGTCGCGGCAAAGATCAGATTGATGATCCGCGAAGCGACAGGCCTGCGCAGGAGGCGCGCGAACGCCGCGCCGACAAGCAGCCACACGGCATGGATGACAACGATCATCGCCGCGAGCACCGTCAGCTTCAGCCATAGGCCGAGTTCCGCGCCGTCCTGGCTCGACGAGGCGCCGGCGAACACGGCGGCGATCGCCACATAGGCTTTCGGGTTGGCGACAGCCAGCAGAAACCCGGCCAGCCAGGTCGGGCGCGCAGCGTCGGCCGTGCGTGCCGCCAGCGGTGGCGCCGTGGCGATCCTGAACGCGAGATAGAGGATATAGGCCGCCGAGGCGACAACCAGCACCGGCGCCAGCTTCGGCATCGACCCAAGCACCGCCATGATTCCGGTCGCCACGACCAGCAGCACGGCGACCGTGCCGAGAACGATCCCCAACGTGTAGCGCACAGAATCGCGCAGGCCGAAGGCGGCGCCAACAGCGGTGACGCTTATCGTTGCCGGCCCTGGACTGCCCATGACCACCGTGGCGGCCAGCACAAGGGCGAGCAGAGGCCGCCAAAGCTGCGGCTGCGAAAGAAGCGGCTCCGTCATCGCACCCTCTGTCTTGCCAATGGCGAAGGACGCTATGGCAAGACGGGAGCGTGGTCTTGGACGTTCGTGCGTAGAGCGGCCGAAGCCTCAGTCGCTCGCTTTGTCGAGCTCGGCCATGTCGTCGGCGGTCAATTTCAACGACGCCGCCTTGATCAGGCTGTCCATCTGGCTGGGCTTGGTGGCGCTGGCGATCGGTGCGGTGACACCTGGCCGCGCGATCGCCCAGGCAAGAGCGACTTCCGCCTGTTTCGCCGAATGCTTGGCGGAGATGGCATCCAGAGCGGCCAGAATGCGCATGCCGCGCGCATCGAGATAGCTGCCGACGTCCTCGCCGCGTTCGCTTTGGCCGAGATCGGCCTCGCTGCGGTATTTGCCGCTCAGGAACCCCTTGGCCAGGCTGAAATAGGTGATGACGCCGATGTCCTCGGCCACGCACAGATCGCGTAACGGCCCATCGAAGGAGGAGCGGTCGTAGAGATTGTATTCCGGCTGCAGCACCTCGTAGCGCGGCAAGCTGCGCAGGCTCGCCACGTCGAGCGCGGCGCGCAACTGGCCGGCGTCGAGGTTCGAGCAGCCGATATGGCGGACCTTGCCCTTGGCAAGCAGCTTCTCATAGGCGCCAAGCGTTTCCTCATAGGGCGTGGCCGGGTCCGGCCAGTGCGACAGATAAAGGTCGATGACATCGGTCCGCAGCCGCTTCAGCGAGGCCTCGACGGCCTTTTCGATATAGGCGGCGGAGAGGTCCTTGTGCCCCTGCCCCATATCCGAGCCGACCTTGGTGATCACCACGACCTTGTCCCGGTTGCCACGGTCCTTCATCCAGTTGCCGATGATGGTTTCCGATTCGCCGCCCTTGTTGCCGGGCACCCAGCGTGAATAGGCGTCGGCCGTATCGATGGCGTTCAGTCCGCCCGCGACAAAGCGGTCAAGCAGGTCGAAAGAGGTTTTCTCGTCGGCGGTCCAGCCGAAGACGTTGCCGCCCAGAACCAGCGGCGCGATGGAAAGGTCGGTGCGACCGAGACGGCGTTTCTGCAAGATGGTTCTCCGTGATGATTGGGATGGGGCGCATGCCGCCCGCTGGCTGGGTTCGAAGCCTAAGCTAGGTCGTGCCGCGTCGAGGTCAAAGGCCTGACCGCCGATTTCAGCAGAGCCAGTGCTTCACGATGGCGCTATCCCCCGTGCCACATCCTCAAGCCAATGGTCGCGGATACCCAGTGCCTCCAGATGCTTCAGCGTGCTGAGCACATAATCCTGGTTGTTGCCGGATTGGCCGACGGCGCCGCGCACCACCGCCGCCGCATGCGCGGCATCCAGCGCGCCGGCATATTGCTCATGCTTGCGGTCGACGATGTAGGCGACCGCTTCGACCGTGCCGCCGCCGTCGAGGCGGACCTTCAGAGTGCGCTCGAGATAGACGCTGGTGACGAGTTCGCGCTCACGCAGATAGGCGACCACCTCGTCGCGCAATTCTCCAGGCACTCGGAAAGCCAGCCCGACGCAGGAGCCGCCATGGTCGAGGCCAAGCACCAGCCCGGGCCGCTCACGCGTGCCACGGTGCACGAAGGAATAGACACAAAGCGAGCGACGATAGCCGTGCAAATGGGCGCGCCGCGTCTCGACATGCGCGAAACCCGGCCGCCAGATCAGCGAACCGTAGCCAAACACCCAAAAATCGCCCATATCGCCGTGCCTGATTGCAAAAAGAATGGCCACACCGCACCGGAAACCGGTGTTTTTCCGTCCGTCCCCGGCTACCTATTCGTCAATGTCTACCAGGCGTTGTCGGAATCGAAGGTCCGTCCACCAACACCGTGGGTTAATGAGAGCCAAAGCATGACGTCAAGTGACGAACGCCAACCAAAGTCCCGCCGCGGCCTGTTCTGGCTTGTGGCGTTCATCGTTGTGCTGTTCGCCATCTACAGCGGCGGCTGGTTCTATCTGGCCAACAGGGTCAGGACCGAGGCCGACAAGGCGGTCGCCACGCTCAACAAGAGCGGCATCCAGGCCGGCTGCGCCAATCTCCAGGTCAGCGGCTATCCCCTGAGCTTTACCGTCTCTTGCGACAATCTGGCGTATGAGGACGATGCCAAGAACATCGCGGCCTCGGCCGGCTCCTTCAATGCCGTCGCCCAGATCATCCAGCCCTTGTCGCCGGTCGCCGATCTGCGCGGTCCGCTCAGGACCTCCGTGCCCGGCATGGTGCCGCTGTGGATCGACTGGGACAATCTGCAGGCCAAGGTCAAACTGTCATGGCCGCTGCCGCAGCGCATCGTGCTGCAGGCGGAGGGCCTGTCGGGCCAGACCGATCCAGCCGACGACACCGACCCGGTGGAACTGTTCAGCGCCGGCAGAGCGGCCGGCCAGCTGCAGCCGAACGGTCAGGACGTCGATTATGTCGGCAGCTTCACCGATCTGGAAATCGACCCGGATGCGATCGGCGGCCGCGTGCTGCCGGCGCTCGATGCCAGCGGCGACGCCACGCTGAAGAATGGTGTCGCGCTGATCGGAACGCAGGCGAAAAGCCTTCGCGGCCAAAGGGTCGAGATCCGCAACCTCGATTTGTCGTCAGGCACGGCGCGGGTCACCGTTTCCGGACCGCTGTCGGTCGATACCGAAGGCCTGGTCGACGCCGATCTGATGATCAGGATCAAGGATCCGGAGGCCGTGGCGGCCATTCTGGCCGGTGCCATACCCGAGCAGAAGAATGCGATCGAACAGGGTTTTGCCGCGCTTGCCATGCTCGGCAGCGAACCGTCGATGCCGCTGAAAGTGGTCAAGGGCAAGGTCTCGCTCGGCTTCATCCCGCTCGGCAAGATCAAGCCGGTGCAATAGCGCGCCATGCCGGGACCCCCGAGGCTCCTCAGTGTCGGCGCGCTGACGCTGGACACCATCCTGCGTGTCGAGACGCTGCCCACGCATCAGGGAAAGTTCATCGCCGCCGATGGCGTGCAGATCGCCTCGGGCATGGCCACCAGCGCTGCCTGCGCCGCGCGCCGGCTGGGCGCCGAGGTGTCGCTGTGGGCGAGCGCCGGCGACGATCCGGCCGGCGATCAGCTGATCGCCGGGATCGAGGCCGAGGGTGTCGACTGCAGCTATGTCCGCCGCGTCGGCGGCGCCCGCTCGGCATTGGCCTCGATCCTGGTCGACGCGCATGGCGAGCGCATCATCGTGCCTTTCTATGACAGCCTGGCCCAGGCCGATCCCGAGGCATTGCCTTTCGCGGACATCGCGGCATTCGATGCCGTGCTGGTGGACGTGCGGTGGCCGGGTGCAGCGACACTTGCCCTCAAGGCGGCGTGCGCGGCCGGCCGGCCGGCAATCCTCGATGCCGATACGGCGCCGCTGGCGGTGCTGGAGCAGGTGTTGCCGCTGGCTTCGCACATCGTCGCCTCGGAGCCCGCGGTGCGCATCATATGCGGCCAGGCACTGGATCTGGCGAGCGCTTGCACCGAAATGGCTTCCCGCACCGATGCGTTCGTCGCCGTCACCGGCGGCGCGGCAGGCACCTGGTGGTTCGATCGCGCGTCGAGATCATCCCGCCATGTCGCGGCGCCAAGGATCAAGGCGGTCGACACGCTCGCCGCCGGCGACGTCTTTCACGGCGCCTTTGCCGTCGGACTGGCGGAGGCCATGCCGGTCGAGCAGGCCTTGCGCTTTGCAAGTGCCGCCGCGGCGCTCAAATGCCTGCGCTTTGGCGGCAGGCTCGGCGCGCCGGATCGGGCCGAGACGCAGGCAGTGGTCACGGCGACCTGGCCCGAAACAGCCTAGTTCTTCGACGGATGCTCCACCGCCTGGCGGCCGAAATCGGGCACGTCGATATCCTGGCCAGCCTCGATGATCGAGCGGCGCACGGCACGGGTGCGGGTGAACAGGTCGAACAATTTGTCGCCATCGCCCCAGCGGATCGCCCGCTGCAGGAATGCCAGATCTTCCGAGAACCGCGCCAGCATTTCGAGAATGGCGTCCTTGTTGTGCAGGCAGACGTCCCGCCACATGGTCGGGTCGGAGGCGGCCAGACGCGTGAAGTCGCGAAAGCCGGAGGCCGAATATTTGATGACTTCGGTCTTGGTCACCGATTCCAGGTCATCGGCGGTGCCGACGATGTTGTAGGCGATGATGTGCGGCAGATGCGAGACGATGGCGAGCGTCATGTCGTGATGCTGGGGATCCATCGTGTCGATGTTGGCGCCGCAACGGCGCCAGAATTCCGACAGCCTCTCCAGCGCGTCCGGATCGGTGCCCGGCAACGGGGTGAAGATGCACCAGCGATTGTCGAACAGATCGGCGAAACCGGCGTCCGGTCCGGATTTTTCCGTGCCCGCCAGCGGATGGCCGGGAATGAAATGAACGCCATCAGGCACATGCGGCTGCATCTGCGCGATGACCGAGGCCTTGGTCGAGCCGACGTCGGTGAGGATGGCGCCGCTCTTCAGCGCCGGCGCGATCTCCTCAGCCACCGCGCCGGACGAGCCGACAGGCACCGAGACGATGACCAGGTCGGCATCGCGGACCGCTTCCTTCGCATCCGTCGTGTAGGAATCGCCCAGTCCAAGTTCCTCCGCCCGCTTCAGCGTCGCGGCGCTGCGGGTCGAGATGGCAACCTGGCCGGCAAGGCCCTCGCGTCGGATGACGCGGGCCAGCGACGAGCCGATCAGGCCGATGCCGACCAGCGCGATCTTTTCAAACATCGGTGATGTCATGGTGTTCCTGCTTTTCGGGCGTTCTAGCTTTTCAGGAATGTCGTGAGCGCGGCGACGACGCCGCGATTGGCGTCTTCCGTGCCGACGGTCATGCGCAGCGCGTTGGGGAAGCCGTAGCCGGAAACGCGCCTTAGGATATAGCCGCGCGCGGTCAGATAGTCGTCCGCCGCGGCCGCCGAATGCTTCTGGTCGTCGGGAAAGTGAATGAGCAGGAAATTGCCGACGCTGGGCGTCACCCGCAGCCCGAGCCCGGTCATCTCCTGGCTCAGCCAGGTCAGCCAGGTCTCGTTATGCGCCACGCTGCGCTCGACATGGGCGCGGTCGCGGATCGCCGCGATGCCGGCCTCGATCGCCGTCGCGTTGACGTTGAAGGGACCGCGCACGCGGTTGATGGCGTCGACGATGTGCATGGGCGCATACATCCAGCCGATCCGCGCGCCGCCGAGGCCGATCTTGGAGAAGGTGCGGGTCATGACGACATTCTCGGCGCTGCCGACCAGTTCGATGCCGGCTTCATAGTCGTTGCGGCGGACATATTCGGCGTAGGCCGCGTCGAGCACCAGCAGCACATGTTTGGGCAGGCCGGCATGCAGACGGCGCACCTCCTGGAACGGCACATAGGTGCCGGTCGGATTGTTCGGATTGGCGAGAAACACGATTTTCGTGCGCGGCGTGACGGCCGCCAGTATCGCATTGATGTCGGCGCGCTCGTCGGTCTCCTTGACCGCGATCGGCGCGGCCCCGGCCGACTGGATGTAGATCTTGTAGACCATGAAGGCGTGTTCGGTGAATATGGCCTCGTCGCCGGGTGCGAGATAGGTCTGCGCCAGCAGGCCGAGGATCTCGTCGGAGCCGTTGGAGCAGATGATGTTCTGCGCGTTGAGGCCATGCACTTCCGCGATCGCCTCGCGCAGCCGTCTGGCGGTGCCGTCGGGATAGATGTCGAGCCTGGCGGCGACTTCACGCGCGGCCTCGATCGCCTTCGGCGACGGGCCAAGCGGGTTCTCGTTGGACGACAGCTTGTAGACCTTGGCGACACCGGCGGGTGCTGCGCTCTTGCCCGGCACATAGGCGTCAATGTCCATGATGCCCGCGCGCGGGGTTGGACGTGCCTGATCCGGTGTCTGGTTCATTTTTGCAAAATCCATCGAAAATGCCTCGATCCGGAGGCCGCAGCGGAAATACAAGCCGTGGCCGATAATGTCGAGAGGTGGCAGTGGTGCCAGCAGCCGGCCCAGATGTCGGCCCGGATGTCGGCCCGGATGTCGGCCCAGATGTCGGCATTGACGGCAGGGCGGGCGAGTTCTAGAAGGGCAGCAACAGTTCCGTGGTGATTTGGCCGGTCGGCTTGCAGCCACGTTAAACAATTCGCTAAAGGGCCGTTTGCGTGACGTAACCGGCTTTGCGAATGGCAATGCCGGTTTTTTATTGTCCGCGGCCGGCCGGACGGACGCATCGGCGGCGATTTTTCGCCCGATATGATGCAGCAAGTGAGACGAGAATGGCCGCTCTGCGCGCAGGAAAGACCAACAACGAGGCCGACCAGCCGTCGAGCCCGGTGTTGCGCTTCGGGGCGGACAAGCCGCTAAAGCTCGACGCCGGTACGCTTCTGTCGCCGTTCCAGATCGCCTACCAGACCTACGGTACGCTGAACGATGCACGCTCCAATGCCATCCTCGTCTGCCATGCGCTGACCGGCGACCAGCATGTCGCCAGCACCAATCCGGTGACCGGCAAGCCGGGATGGTGGGAAGTGCTGATCGGCCCCGGCAGGATCATCGACACCAGCCGCTTCTTCGTCATCTGCTCCAACGTCATCGGCGGCTGCCTGGGCTCCACCGGGCCAGCTTCGACCAACCCCGCCACCGGCAAACCCTATGGGCTCGACCTGCCCGTCATCACCATCCGCGACATGGTGCGGGCGCAGCAGATGCTGATCGACCATTTCGGCATCGAGAAACTGTTCTGCGTGCTCGGCGGTTCGATGGGCGGCATGCAGGTGCTGGAATGGGCGTCGAGCTATCCCGAGCGCGTCTTTTCGGCGCTGCCGATCGCCACCGGCGCGCGCCATTCCTCGCAGAACATTGCCTTCCACGAGGTCGGCCGGCAGGCCGTCATGGCCGATCCGGACTGGCATGGCGGCAAATATTTCGAACACGGCAAGCGCCCGGAAAAAGGCCTGGCGGTGGCGCGCATGGCCGCCCACATCACCTATCTCTCCGAAGCCGCCCTGCACCGTAAGTTCGGCCGCAACCTGCAGGATCGCGAAGCGCTGACCTTCGGCTTCGACGCCGACTTCCAGATCGAAAGCTATCTGCGCCACCAGGGCATGACCTTCGTCGACCGCTTCGACGCCAATTCCTATCTCTACATGACGCGGTCCATGGATTATTTCGACCTCGCCGCCGACCATGGCGGCAGGCTGGCGGACGCCTTTGCCGGAACCAAGACCCGCTTTTGCCTGGTGTCGTTCACATCGGACTGGCTGTTTCCGACGGAAGAAAGCCGCTCCATCGTGCACGCGCTCAACGCCGCCGGCGCCTCGGTGTCCTTCGTCGAGATCGAGACCGATCGCGGCCACGATGCCTTCCTGCTCGACGAGCCGGAACTGTTCGCCGCCATCAATGGCTTCATCGGTTCCGCGGCGCGGGCGAGAGGGCTAAGCGCATGACCCCGGAAAGTTGTAGACTTTCAGGATCGGGATCATGCGCCGCAAAGGAGATGACATCATGAGTGTCAACGGCAGCCAGCGCGTCGACCTCGAGGTCGTCGCCAACCTCATCCCGCCGCAGTCCCGCGTGCTCGACGTCGGCTCGGGCGACGGCTCGCTGCTTGAATTGCTGCAGGACACCAAGCAGGTCGACGGCCGCGGACTGGAACTGTCGCAGCGCGGCGTCAACGAATGCGTGGCGCGCGGCCTCTCCGTCATCCAGGGCGATGCCGACAAGGACCTCGAATTCTATCCCGACAAGGGTTTTGACTTCGTCGTCCTGTCGCAGACCTTGCAGGCCACCCGCAACCCGAAGCTGGTGCTCGACGAGTTGCTCCGCATCGGCAACCGGGCGATCGTCTCCTTCCCCAATTTCGGCCATTGGCGGGTGCGTCTGTCGCTATTCGTCAAAGGCCGCATGCCGGTGACGCAGGACCTGCCCTATTCCTGGTACGACACCCCCAACATCCACTTCTGCACGATCCGCGACTTCGTCAACCTGTGCGACGAGCTTGGCGCGACGGTGGAAAAGGCGACCGCGCTCGACGCCGCCGGCCAGAAGATCGGCCTGTCCATGCCCTGGTGGTTCTGGAACTTCTTTGGCCAGCAGGCGGTGTTTCTGCTGAAACGGAGCTGACGTTACGGCGCGTATTCGACCAGCCTGTGGTTCTCGTCCGCAAGCTCCTCATCGATGATCGAAGCAATCGTTGCCCAATCGCCTCTCGCCAGACCCGCGCCAATCCTGGGATAGCCGATGCTCCGGCCGGCGAATCCAGCCTTGACCGCCTTCATGACACTGCGGATGGCGCCATAGTCAGCCTTCACGCCCTGGCCCTGCCAATGAAACTGGGTGTAGCCATTGATGACGTGGAAATTTCGATCTTCGCGCCGGATCTCGGCAACCGAGATAGTACCCAGCTTGGAGCGGTGGCCTTTCACGGTCGCGATATCCGCAGCGTAGGCCTCGGGAAACCGCTGCTTGATGGAAAGGGCAATGCCTTTGCCCATCTGGCATTGGCAATTGCAGCCATGCACGATCGCGTCGAACTCTCCGTCGAGCGCAAGTTGCAACAGATCGCCGCGAATCGTCCGCATGGGCAGCTCCATCAGCCAAGCACATCAGTAGCCTTGTGCGGATGCTCGACGCCGTCAACGATGATTACGTCTGAGTCCGAATTATCGGTGCGCAGTGAAAGGATCGCCTGATAAGCGGGCGAAGCATACCACTCGCGCGCATGCCGCCGGTCGGGAAATTCGATGATGATGAGGTTGCCCGGCCAGTCGTTCTCGATCACCTCCACATCGCCGCCATGGACCAGGAAACGGCCGCCGAAAGGCTCCAGCGTGGCATCGATCCTGTGCAGATACTCGACGATCTGCGGACCCATCGTGACTTGGCGCATATGGGCGATGGCGTAAGCGGTCATGACGTACCTCCCTTTGCATCGAGACCGACCAAGCGGCCTCGCAAGGGCAATCTGCCGGAGCGGCGATCGCAAAGCGATTATGCCTGAGGTAATGGAATCGGTGCCTTCGACGGCCGGCCGCAGGCGCTCTTGCGCAATTTCACCGGTCGAGTTCCGGAAAATACGGATCCGACAGGAACCGCCTGTCGCGTTCGCCTTGCAGGCAGTCGATCGGCGCGTCCGCGTCGACGGGGATGATCCTGGCCTTGTCCTGAATACCGCTCACTTCGAGGATCAGCTTGCGCCGGATGGCGGTGGAAAATTCGGCAGCCGAGTGGATGGGCAGCACGAACGAGCCGGGGCCACCGGTCACGCACTGCGCATAGTACTGGTCGAGATGCTTGAAGGTGGGCGATGGATTGATCACGATCGGCAGGCCGTTGATGACGATGCCTTTTGCGGTTGCCGCATCGCGCGTCGCGGTGACCGGCGGCCCGATATTGTTGGGGCCATCGCCCGATATATCGATGACGCTGCGCTCACCGGCGAAATTCGTCCTGCCGAACAGCCCTGTGCCGAAGGCAATTGCCGTGGAAATCGAGGTGCCGCGAAAACTCCGGAACGGGCGCGCCGCCACCCTGTCGGCAAAGCTGTTGGCGCTTTGCGCGCCATCGATGATCTGCCAGTCGATGACCGCGTCGTCGCGCACCGTGCCGGCCCATTCGAAATAGGCAATCGCGATGCGGCCGGTATTGCCGGACCGGACGGCCTGGATGAAGTCAGGATGGCGCAGCGCCTCGACATAGCCGGCGCGTTGCAGGGCGAATTCCTTCTCGTCCATCGACAGGGATATATCGACCGCCAACACCAATTCGACGTCGACAGCCAGCGCACCCGATGGCGAGGCAACGGGCGTCGGCTGGACACAGGCAAGACAGGCAAGCAGGCGCAGAGCATCAAGCATCGCCACCGCCAAGTTTTGTTTCTCGGGGAAATCTTCCTTCGCGATCGCGGCGAAATAAAGCTTGCTGCGAGAGTGCGGGAAACGGCCCTACTTCTTGCGGCGGACCGCGACCGGCGGCGGATCGATGGCGCCCGCCCTGACGTGGGCGGGCTTCAGTGCTGGCGCACCGGAATCCTTGACGATCGTCAGCCCGCGCGGAAAGAACTGAATATTGTGCTGGCCGCGCCCGATGTTGATGATCGTGGCGCCCTTCAGATGCTTTTCCAGCATGGCCAGCACCCGCCGCAGCGAGGGGCCGTCGAACGCATCCATGGCTTCGTCGATGATCACCCATTTCGGTTGCCGCAAGGCGAGCCTGGCCACGCCCAGCAAGCGCTGTTCGTCATCGCCCAATTCATGGTCCCAGCGCCCGACGCGGTCGAGCGAGGACGACAGCCGTTCCAGGCCAACCTCGGCCAGCACCGCCGCAATGTCGGCGTCACTCGCGGGCGCATGCCCGTTGGCGTGATTGAGCACTTCGCGCAACGTGCCGGCCGGCAAATACGGCACGCGTGGCACGAAGATGAGGGGTTCTCCGGCCGGCAGGCCGATTTTTCCGCTGCCCCAGGGCCACAGCCCGGCAATGGCGCGGAAGAACAGCGTCTTGCCGGCGCCGGGTTCGCCGGTGATCATCACGCGATCGCCGGCGCGGATCTCGACATGCTGCTCGGAGAGTTTTGTGCAGCCCTCCGGCGAGGCCACCTGGAGCTTCTCGAACGTCAGGCTGCCATTGGCGTTCTGATCGAAGGTGATGCGCCTTTCGGTGTCGTGCAGCACATCGGTTTCATCGAGCGCGATGCGGAAGTCGGCGACGCGCATCAGCGTGGCCCGCCAATCGGCGATGCTGCCGATATTGTTGATGAACCAGCGCAACGAGGAATGGACCTGGTTGAAGGCGCCGACCGCCATCATCAGTCCGCCAAAGCTGATGTCGCCCGAGAAATAGACGGGCGAGGCAACCAGGATCGGCGCCACGACGGTGATCCAGCCATAGGTATCGGTCACCCAGGACAGGTTGATCTGCGCGGTATAGATGCGCCGCATGGCGCCCAGCACCGTGCCGAGGTCGAGTTCGAGCCGCTGCTTGGCGTCGGCCTCGCCATGGTACAGCGCGATGGCATCGACATTCTCGTTGACGCGCACCATCGAGGAGCGCAGCTCCGCCTCTCGTGTGTAGCGATCGCTGTTCAGCTTGATGAGCGGCCGGCCGACCAGCCAGCTCAGCCAGGAGGCGGTGCCGGCATAGAGGAACGCCGCCCAGACCATGTAGCCCGGTATGGCCAGCGACCAGCCATTGATGTGGAAAACGAAACCCGAAGACAGTTCCCACAGCACGCCGACGAAGGACACGAGCAGGATGAGCGACTGCAGGAGCCCGACGCCGAGATCGGTCGACAGGTCGGACAGATGCGCCGCATCCTGCTGCATGCGCTGGTCGGGATTGACGCCGATGGCGCCGGCATTGGCCAGCCGGAAGGCGCGTGCCGGCCGCATCCACTGGTCGATCAGGTCGAGCGTCAGCGCCTCGCGCAGCTTCAGCCGGATCATCTGGTTGAGCCAGGTCTGGCCGATATTGAGCACCAGCAGCCCGCCGGCGATCATCGCAAAGACAAGGAGCTGGTGCACGAAGGCCGCCATGTCGCGGCGTGCCAGCGCATCGTAGAAGGGCTGGTTCCAGCGGTTGAGCAGGACCTGGCCGATCGAGGTCGCGATGATGACGGCCATGATGCCGACCGACGTCCACAGCAGCCATTTGCGAACCGGCGACACCACCAGCGCCCGCCTGATCGTCGCAACCTGATCACGCAGGCTGCTGGCCTCGACCGCGACCGGCTGAACGGTGGCCTGATTGTCAAGTTGATCAGCCATGTCAAAGGTCCTTGCGTTCAGGTGCGATGCTGAAACCGGATGATGACGGCATCCGCATATCAGGCAGGTTGCGGGTTCACCACGACAGATAGGTCGAGGAGGGACGCGCCGCGCGCGTTTCTAGCACGATCACGAAGGTTTCACCTGGCGAGACGGCATGGCCGCGCCTGTCGCCTCGGCCCGGCGGCCGAGCCGCGTGGCGCCGTGTGGCGACAGCACCGGCACGAAGACGCGGCGCGAGGCGCGCTGGGCGACCGGCACGCCCTGATAGAGCCGCTTCTGCGCCTCGACGACGATGACGCCGGAAAAGATCGGCCACAGCCGCCGGCCGGCGCGCTCCAGCACATTGTGGAAGCGCATCATGAAGCGCCGCCGCGATGGCGGGAAGAACAGCGCATCCGACCAGGCGGCAGGCGTGAAATTCGCCTCCCGCAGCAGTTCCGTCAGCTGCCCGCGCGAGAACGGCCGGCCATTGCCGAACGGTGTGTGCTCGAAGCGTGCCCAGACGCCGCGCCGGTTGGGCACGACGATGACGACGCGCCCCGCGGGCGACAGCACCCGCCAGATCTCGTTCAGCGTCTCGCGCGGATTTTCGACATGTTCGAGCGAATGGACGAGCAGCATGCGGTCGATGCAGGAATCGACCAGCGGCAGTTCCTCGTCGAAGACCAAAGCGGTCGCCGTCGGCCCGGTTGCCGGCCAGACCACGGCGCCCTGCGTCGCCGGCATGAAGGCAAAGACCCGCTCTGCATCGGAGCCGAAACGCTCCAGCCAGGGCAAGGTATAGCCAAGCCCGACCAGCCGTTCATTGGGGACAGCCGCCCATATCGACGACAGCGCCATGGTGATCGAACGCTCGGCGAACCGGCCAAGCGTTGTCGAATAGAAGGAGCGAAGGTCGACGATGTCGGAATGCATGTCACGGATGTAGCCGTGATATCAGCCGGTTTCAACAAAGGGCGCTGAGGGCGGCCGACACATTGCGATGACATTCGTCATCCCCGGGAATGGATATTCGTCATCCCGCAGATGACATACGCCCTCCGGCGCCCTATGTCTGCGGCGACAAAAGGAGAGACGCGATGGCGGTCGAAATCGAACAATTCATGTGCCGCACGGACAATTTCGGCGTGCTGGTGCATGACCCCGAAAGCGGGCAGACGGCGATCATCGACGCGCCCGAGGAAGCGCCGATCCTGGCCGCGATCAAGCGCACCGGCTGGACGCCGACGATGATCCTGACCACGCATCATCATATGGACCACGTCGAGGCCAATCTGGCGCTGAAGGAGCGCTTCAAGCTGCGCATCGTCGGCCCGGAGGCGGAAAAGGCCAAGATCCCCGGCATCGACGAAACCGTCGAGGAGGGCTCCGTCCTTCATCTCGGCGACGAGCGCATCGAGGTGATCGCCACACCCGGCCATACCGCCGGGCATGTCTCCTATTATCTGCCGGCATCGCAGGTGGCGTTCACCGCCGACACGCTGTTTGCGCTGGGCTGTGGGCGGCTGTTCGAATGCAGGCCGCCGGTGATGTATGAATCGCTGCGGAAACTCGCAGCCCTTCCCGCCGCGACGACAATCTATTGCGGCCATGAATACACGCTTGCCAACGCCCGTTTCGCGCTGACCGTCGACCCGACCAATTCGGCCTTGAAGGAGCGCGCCGCCAGGATCGAGGCACTGCGGGTCGACAACAAGCCGACGCTGCCGACGACGATCGGCGAGGAACTGTCGACCAATCCCTTCCTGCGCTGGCACGATCCGGCGATCCGCAAGCATCTCGGCATGGAAAAGGCCGGGGATGCCGAGGTGTTCGCCGAGATCCGCAAGCGCAAGGACAATTTCTGAGCACCTCCGACCGATGACCAGCGCAGCAGAAATCATCGCGACACTTGGACTGAAGCCGCATCCGGAAGGCGGCTGGTACGCGGAAACCTTTCGTGACGAGGCCGGCGGAGCGCGCGGCCATTCGACCGCCATCTATTTCCTGCTGGAACAGCACCAGCTTTCGGCCTGGCATCGGGTCAAGGACGCAGCCGAGGTCTGGCATTTCCATGCCGGCGCGCCGCTGGCGCTGTCGATGTGGCAAGAAGGCGGTGCCGTCATTGAGCAGGTGCTCGGCATCGGCCTCGCGGCCGGCGAACGGCCGCAGATCGTCGTGCCGGCGGGCTGGTGGCAATCGGCGCGCAGCCTGGGGGAATGGACGCTGGTCGGCTGTACGGTCGCGCCGGGCTTTGATTTCGCCGCCTTCGAACTGGCCGAGCCGGGTTGGACTCCTAACCCAGCAGGAACCCCAGCGTAATCCCAAGCTGGGCTGCGTAGTACAGCACCCAGACGGCCAAACGCATCCAGGCGCGATGCGGCGAGATGGCCGCTACCAGAAATTTCTCGGTGGCCAGCAGACCGTCCGATGCCATGAACAGCACCGCGCCGCCGATGACCCAGGCGCTGTTGGTGGTCAGCGCCGCCATGCCCATCGCCAGGATCGCCACGACATAGATGGCGATCGGCACGCGCAGGCCGGGGCCGACACGGCGCCAGAGCGCCGCCAGCATGACGATGACGAACACCGCCAGTGCCAGCGCGACCGCCCCGCGCCAGGGCTCGGCCCCAAGCAGTCCCAACCCGCCGCCGCTGCGCAGGAACAGCGCGATGTAGACGATGTGGGCGACAAGGAAGCTGGCGAGCCCACCGAGAAACGCCTTTTCGCCGTCGCGCGACAGGAACGCGTCGCCCACCGCGCTGAGCGCAAGGGCCGCGACCAGCAGCAGCGGGCCGCCTTGCAGCGCCGAAAGCACGGCTAGCATCGCGACCGCGAGCGTCTTGGCAGCGGAGCGGGCGAGGCCCGGCGACATGCCCAGCGTGAAGGCATAGATCACCGCCGCCACCAGCGAGAAGCTCAGCGTCGCATTGGCATTGGCGTCGATGCCGCCGGCAAACGGCATCGTCATGCCGCGGCTTCGCTTTCGGATGCCTTGGCTTCGCTCTCGGCTTGGGCCGGCTTACGCAGGAACAGCGACTTCGCCGCCAGGGCGGCGCCACCGGTGATGAGCACGCAGGCGGCGAGGATGCGCAGCGACGGCTCGGCAACGCCGGCCGCAATCAGCACTAGCGTCGAGAGCAACGGCGCCGCGTAGCTTGCCGCGCCCAGCACCTGGATGTTGCCGCGCTTGACGCCGATGTCCCAGGCATAGAAGGCCGCACCCACCGGCATCAGGCCAAGCCCGAGCACAGCCACCCACTGACCTGTGCCATTTGGCAGAACGGTTTGTTCCAGCGCCAGATGGCAGACGAGCGACAGCACGGCGGTCGCCGCGCAGAACCAGGTGACGATGCTGGTCGGCACCGAGGGAAAGCGCCGTGACAAAAGCGAATAGGACGACCAGAGCAGGGCGCAGACGGCCGCCATGGCGTAACCGAAGGCGTAGCGCGCATCGAAGGCCAGCCCGCCGCCCTTGGTGACGATCAGCACCGTGCCGGCCAGGCCGAGCAACGCGCCGACGACATGGTTCCACGCCAGTTTTTCGCCCGGCATAAGCGCGGAGCCGAGCACGATCAGCAGCGGCCACAGATAGGCGATCAGGCTCGCCTCCACCGCCGGCGCGTTGCGCAGCGCGGTGAAATAGAAAAAGTGGTAGCCGAACAGGCCGGCAATACCGATCAGCCAGACCTGCGGCGGTATTTTCTGGCTCTTCTCGGCGGCCGGCATGAACAACCGCGCGACAAGGCCGACGCCGGTGCCGATCGAGAAGGTGAGCGCCGACAAAAGGAACGGCGGTACCTTGCCGGACGCATCGGTGAGCAGCGCCAGAAGCGCCCACATGGCGACCGCTGAAAAACCGATCAGTGTTGCACGCCCCATTCCTGCCCCCGACAGCGCACCGAGGCGCCCACCACAATCTCTGGAAACCGCGTGGCGGTGGTCGTCCCGAAATTGCGTAAGATTACTCGACTGCTTCGAACCGTCTCGCGCTTATGGTCAGCGGACCGATCTGGGTCCCCACCGTAGCGTGGATCGGCGCATATACGCCGGTTTGGCCAAGCGGTGCAAACGTCACCATCATCCGGCTTTTGTTCCTGAGATAGTTCAGCGCCTTGCGGCCCTTGCGATAGCCGGCCACCGGCTCGAAACCCATCCGGCAGGTGACGGTGTCGCCCTTGTAGCCCGGCACCGAGATGGTGCCTTTCGAATCATAGGTCAGCGTCAGGTCGGCGCGCATCTCGCCATCATAGAACTTGACCGTGCGGCCGCAGACCTGGTCGAGGCTGTCGGCGTGGATGACGGTGGCGGCCATCGGATCGAGTACCGATGCCAGGTCGCCGGCGCCGATCGGCACCCAGTCGTTGGGGTCGCGCTTGCCGGGCGCCGGGACGACCTGCGTCGAGGTGACGGCGCCGTTGGCGAAGCGAATGTCGATCGCCGACGCCTTCTTGCCGGAGGTATAATCGGCACGGAACGCCTGGGGCACCATTTTCTTGCCTGAAATCGTGCCCTTGGACGAGATCGTGCCGCGCGTGTCGTCGAATAATTTGGCGAGGCCCGCAGCGGTCACGCTACCTTCGATCGCGTAGGCGCCGTTCTCGTAATGGCTGGAGAAGGTCGATCTCGCGATCGAGAGACCAAGGAATGACACCGTGTACTCACCCTTGAAGGACTGCGGCGAGGCAGCCGACGCGGCGGACGGCAAGGCGACGGCAAGCACGGCAAAAAACGCGTGAGACAAACGAAGCATGGCGGGATCGGATCCTTGATTTTCGGCCGGAGGCGGGCGACTCCGGTCTGGCGTGTCCCTATGAGACCGCTTATAGGATGAAATCCGGCCTTAATATGAAATGCCGGGCGCTTCCGTGGCGAAGCCGGAGCTTGACGCCCCGGTGAAATGCAACTATGGAACGCCAACTTTTTCCATAAGGCCGCCTGACCAGAACCGCGCGCCACCCGGCGTGGGCACAAGGTTTGGCAGGTCCCGAGAGAATTGAAGGTTAGAATTATGTCCCGCACCTGCGAACTCACTGCCAAGGCAGTCCAGACCGGCAACAATGTGAGCCACGCCAACAACAAGACCAAGCGTCGCTTCCTGCCGAATCTCGTCAATGTGACGCTGATCTCGGAAGCGCTGAACCAGAATGTGCGCCTGCGCATTTCGGCCAACGCGCTGCGTTCGGTCGAACATCGCGGCGGCCTCGACGCCTTCCTGGCCAAGGCCGACGTCAAGGAGCTGTCGCAGCGCGCGCGCCTGCTGAAGAAGCAGATCGCCAAGAAGCTGGCCGAACAGGTCGCTGCCTGACATCGGACAAAGGCGGGGGACCGCCCGGGCCAACTTGTTGGCCTTGAGCATCGGATGGATCCGCAAGGTTCGACAATCCGGTGCTCGACTACGAAGCGAGCACGGCCCGATGGGCATGATGCTCCTCTGGTTCCATTACCCAGGATAAAAAAATGACTTCCTTCTCGCGATATCTGCCCTTCGTGGCCGCCATGGCGGTTGTCGTCGTGGCATCGAACATCCTCGTGCAGTTCCCGATGCAGGGCCAGGTCGGCGGCCTGTCGCTGGCCGATCTGCTGACCTGGGGGGCTTTCACCTATCCCTTCTCCTTCCTGGTCACCGACCTCGCCAACCGCCGCTATGGCCCCGCCGTGGCGCGCCGCATCGTCTTTGTCGGCTTCATGACGGCTGTGGTCTGCTCGATCCTTGTCCCGCCCTTCCTGTTCCGCCATGGCCTGATCGAATTCGAGACCGCGGCCGACCGGCTGGTGCGCATCGCAGCCGCTTCAGGCGCGGCATTCTTGTCCGCGCAGCTGCTCGACGTCACCGTGTTCAACCGGCTGCGCCGGCAGAGCTGGTGGCGCGCGCCGATCGTCGGCACGCTGGTCGGGTCGGTCTTCGACACCATGGTGTTCTTCACCGTCGCTTTCTCGGCCGCTTTCGCTTTTGCGGGCCCCAACGACAGTTTCGCGCTCGAGACAGCGCCGCTGATGGGCGTCTTCCATGTCGAAGCCATGCGCTGGGTTTCCTGGGCGCTGGGCGATCTCTCGGTGAAGCTGATCATCGCGGTGGTCGCGCTCATCCCCTACCGGCTGCTCGCCGCTCGATGGAGCCAGCCGGCGCTGGCCGTTTAAACCATGATCCCCTGGGTTCACCTCGATTCGGCAAAGACCGGGGATGGTGTCCAGGAACTTCGCCTCAAGCGTCGCGGCAGCGAATTCTCGATCATGCTCGGCACCAACGAGCTGATGAACAGCCGCCTCAGCGGCTCCGAGCAAGCGCTGGCGAAACTGTCTTGCCAAAGGATTGCTGGCCATCGCCAGCCGAGGATCCTGATCGGCGGCCTCGGCATGGGTTTTACATTGCGCGCCGCTCTGGCCGAACTCGGCAAGGATGCCGGCATCGTTGTCGCGGAACTGGTGCCGGCGGTCGTCGCCTGGGCACGCGGCCCGATGGCGGAGGTGTTTGGCGGCTGTCTCGACGACCCCCGCGTCGCCATCCAGGAGACCGATGTCGGGCAATTGATCCGATCCGGGTCCGCGGTCTGGGACGCCATCCTGCTCGACGTCGACAACGGCCCCGAAGGCATCGTCCATAAGGGCAACGACGCGCTCTACAGCCTCGCAGGCCTCGGCGCCGCACGCACCGCCCTCAAGCCGGGCGGCGTGCTGGCGGTGTGGTCGCAAGGACCGGACAGCGGCTTCAC
Organism: Mesorhizobium sp. B2-4-19; assembly: GCF_006441315.1. Lineage (NCBI taxonomy): Bacteria > Pseudomonadati > Pseudomonadota > Alphaproteobacteria > Hyphomicrobiales > Phyllobacteriaceae > Mesorhizobium > Mesorhizobium sp. B2-4-19. Next base: position 102,049 of record NZ_VFUV01000020.1, read on the forward strand.
GCGACGGCTGAAGCAGGCAGGCTTTGCCGTGGAGGAGGTCAACACGCGCGCCAACGGCAAGCGCGGCGCGCGCCACGTCATCTGGATCGCCACCAACGGCTCCTGACCGAAGCCGTCGTCAGGTCGTGTCAGGCTTTTGACCTCTGAAGCTCCGCGGCAAGCGCCTCCAGCAGTCCGCGCGTCCCTTCCTCCCGCCCCTTGGCGGAATCGACACCATCAAAGAAGGCGCCCTGCTCGGTATAGGTCAGCCTCGTGCCCTCACCCGAAGGTGTCAGCTCAACCGTGGTCAGCGATGCCGACATCGGATGCGGCCCTATTGCCATTCGGTAGGAAAAAACGATGCGCTGATCCGGAACGATGTCCTGGAACTGCGCGTCGAGCCTGACCTCCGGGCCGCCGCCATAGCTGAAGCGCGACACCTCGCCGCCGCCGATACGGAAATCGAAGCTGAATTCGGCGATGGTGAAACCATCCCCTTCCACCCGCCAGCGCCGCACCGTGGCCTTGTCGGCGAAGGCGTGGAAGACACGTTCGGGGGATTGCGGATAGGTGCGCTCGATGGTGAAGGTGGAATGGATGACGGACTGCTCGTCTTTGACGGGGGCTATCTGGTTCATGTCTGGTCGCCCTTTTCCTGAATTTTCGGGGATGATGGGTCTGACTCGGCCAGGATTTGGCCAAGCCGGTCGAGATGGCGTTCCGCCGGTAAGCGGCGTTCGGTGATCCAGTCGGCGAGCGGAGCGAGCCCGCCCGGTTCGATCCGGCAGGTTCGCACCCGCCCGATCTTTTCGCTGCGGATAAGCCCGCAGGCCTCCAGCGTCTGCAGATGCTGCAGCACGGCGGCGAAGGTCATGCCGAAGGGCTCCGCCAGCTGGCTGACGGTGGCCGGTCCGCGGCTCAACCGTTCCAGGATCTGGCGACGGGTTGGCTCGACAAGGGCCCGAACGATGCTGTCGATCCCGGAATAGTTAAGCATGGACTTGAGTATTGCGGCGAGAGCCTCAATTGTCAAGTCTGGACTAAAGTATTTTAACGAGCGAATATCGAGTGACGGGCAGTCGACCCCCACTCCGTCGCTGCTTCGCAGCGACGGAGTGGGGAAGGCGCCTGACCGGATCGAACCTGTCCAAATCGAACCCGCCGTTGAAAACTCTTCAGCTTGGCAGTTGGACCGCTTCTCAGTCCTGGTGCAGGACGAATTCCAGGTAGAGGTTGCGCTGCAGGATCGAGTGGTTGTCGTCGGAGATCAGCGACACCATCACCGCGCCGTCATCGCGCGTCCAGACGTCGAGACCTTCCATATTGTCGATCTGGTAGCCCATGTCGGCGTCCAGCAGCACGGGTCCGTCGGCGACGGCGCCCTTCTCGACACTCTCGCCATGGATGCGCCGCAGCCGCATCTTGAGCCCGCCCGCCATGGTGAAACTGCGCTCCAGCAGCAAGAGGTCGCCGTCCGGCAGGAAGGCGCCGTCGGTGATGTCGAAATCGCCGTTGCGCCTGACGGTGAAGACGCCCATGTGCGGCCCTTCGATGATGGCGGCGTAGATGTTGCCTGATTTGTCGAGGCTTTTCTCCGACACCACGACCAGACCGCCCTGATGCTCGCCGTTGGCATTGGCATGGGTGACGGTCTCGAAGCCGCGATTCTGGCGCAGCTCGCGCGCCGGCACCAGGAAATCCAGCTGCCGGTACGGCGCCTTCATATCAGTCGGATCGATCTTGAACTGGGTGACGCGGTGGTTGCGCTCGAAGCCGACGGTGGCGACGCCATCCTTGACCGCGAGGCCTTCGGCGTCGACTTCCCATTTCTCGTCGATCGGCTGGCCGCCCTGGTCGACCATCTGCTGCATGCGGAAGTTCTGGATGCCCACGGGCCGCCTGTCGGCGTCGCGGGCCACGGTGCCGAAGAACCAGTAGCCGGTATCGGCCACGCCGATGAAATCGCTGCCCGCTTTCAAAAAGCGGAAGGCCGACAGCGCGCCGAAATCGCGCGATTTCGAGGTCATTTCCAGCCCGCCGACGAATTCGAGCGAGCCGAACTGCTTGTCGGTCCGGCCAATGCGGAACTCGGTGATCGGGCGGGACGAAACCTCGATGGGATCAACCGGCGCCGAGCCGGCCGGACGGGCTGGCGCGGACGCCAAGCCGGCGAACAGGGCGATGGCGGCGAAGAGCGTTTGCCGAAACCCGCCGCGCGAAAGGATCATCCGGCGCGCCGCATGCCGCCGCGCCGCGTGTCGCGCGCGCTTTCCTCGGCGAACAGCGAGGCCAGTTGCTCGGTCATGGCACCGGCCAATTCCTCGGCATCGACGATGGTGACGGCGCGGCGATAATAGCGCGTGACGTCATGGCCGATGCCGATGGCCAGCAGTTCCACCGGCGAGCGCGTCTCGATCAGCTCGATGACGGCGCGCAAATGGCGTTCGAGATAATTGCCGGGATTCACCGAAAGCGTCGAATCGTCGACCGGCGCGCCGTCCGAGATCATCATCAGGATCTTGCGCTGTTCGGGCCGGGCGATCAGGCGATTGTGCGCCCACAGCAGCGCCTCGCCGTCGATGTTTTCCTTGAGCAGGCCTTCGCGCATCATCAGGCCGAGATTGCGCCGTGCCCGCCGCCACGGATGGTCGGCCGACTTGTAGATGATGTGGCGCAGATCGTTGAGGCGGCCGGGGTTCGGCGGCTTGCCGTCCTTCAGCCACTTCTCGCGCGCCTGTCCGCCCTTCCACGCCCGCGTGGTGAAGCCGAGGATCTCGACCGAGACGCCGCAGCGTTCCAGCGTGCGGGCAAGAATATCGGCGCAGGTGGCGGCGACCGTGATCGGCCGGCCGCGCATCGAGCCCGAATTGTCGAGCACAAGCGTCACCACCGTGTCGCGGAACTTGGTGTCTCGTTCCTGCTTGAAGGACAGCGGCTGCATCGGGTCGATGACGACGCGCACCAGCCGCGCCGGGTCGAGATAGCCCTCTTCCAGGTCGAAATCCCAGGACCGGTTCTGCTGTGCCATCAGCCGGCGTTGCAGCCGGTTGGCCAGCCGCCCGACGACACCCGACAGATTGGCAAGCTGCTTGTCGAGGAAAGCGCGCAGCCGGTCGAGCTCTTCCTCTTCGCAAAGCTCTTCGGCGCCGACCGTCTCGTCGAAAGCGGTGGTGTAGACCTTGTAGTCGATTTCCTTCGGCAGATTGGTGAAGGGGTTGTCGTTGCGGCGCGCCTCGCCGGGCGTTTCGGCGTCGGCATCGTCGTCGTCGGACAGATCGTCGGCGGTGGCGTCGGAGGCTTCCGTCTCGGACGACTGCTCGTCATCGGCCGAAGCCTCGGCGTCCTCGGACTGCGACTGCTCGGAGCCGGAATCGTCTTCCCCGCCCTCCTCGCTCTGCTCGTCGCCTTGCGGCTGGTTGTCGTCATTGTCCTCGGATTCTTCTGTCTCCTGGTCGTCGCCGAGTTCCTCGGCCATCTCCATGGAGGCGAGCATCTCGCGCACGACGCGGGCGAAGGCCTGCTGGTCGTCGAGCTTGGCCGACAGGCCGTCGAGGTCGGCCTTGGCCTTTTCCTCGACCCAGGGGCGCCAGAGCTCGACCAGCCGCTCGCCGCTTTTCGGGACCGCCCGGCCGGTCAGCTTCTCGCGCACCATGAGCGCCAGCGCTTCCTCGATCGGAGCATCGGCCTTGTCCTTGACGTCGACAAGATTGGCCTTGGCGTATTTGTCCTCCAGCATCGAGCCGATATTGTCGGCGACGCCCTGCATGGCGCGGCTGCCGATCGCCTCGACACGGGCCTGCTCGACCGCGTCATAGATGGCGCGCGCCGCCTTGCCTTCCGGCGCCAGCTTGGTGTGGATGCGCGCGTCATGGCAGGCGCGCTTCAGCGCCATGGAATCGCCGAGGCCGCGGGTAATCGCGATATCGGTCTTCGAGGCCTTCTTCGGAAGTTCCGGCAGTCGGGCACGGCTGCCGGCAAGAGCGGGCCTGTCCTTGGCGAACCCGACTTCCATGTCCTTGTCGCCGGCAATGGCGCGCATGCAGACGGTGACGGCGCGCTTGAAGCTGTCGGCTTCAGACCCCGTCTTCGACTTGTTGCGCGTATTGTCGCCCGGACCCGCCATCGAGGCTCTGCTTAGCCCAGCACCACGTTGGCGGCGCTCTCGGGCAGATCCTCGCCAAAGGCGCGCTGGTAGAATTCGGCCACCACCGAACGCTCCAGCTCGTCGCACTTGTTGAGGAAGGTCAGCCGGAACGCCATGCCGATATTGCCGAAAATCTCGGCGTTCTCGGCCCAGGTGATGACCGTACGCGGGCTCATCACGGTCGACAGATCGCCGTTGATGAAGGCCGAGCGCGTCATGTCGGCGACGCGCACCATCTTGTTGACGATGTCCTTGCCCTTGTTGTCGCGATAGTGCTTGGCCTTGGCCAGCACGATGTTCACTTCATTGTCGTGCGGCAGGTAGTTCAGCGTGGTGACGATCGACCAGCGGTCCATCTGCGCCTGGTTGATCTGCTGCGTGCCGTGATAGAGGCCGGTCGTGTCGCCGAGGCCGACCGTGTTGGCGGTCGAGAACAGCCGGAAGGCCGGATGCGGACGGATGACCCGGCTCTGGTCGAGCAGCGTCAGCCGGCCCGACGATTCCAGCACGCGCTGGATGACGAACATCACGTCCGGACGGCCGGCATCGTATTCGTCGAAGCAGAGCGCGACATTGTGCTGGTAGGCCCAGGGCAGGATGCCGTCGCGGAATTCGGTGATCTGCAAGCCGTCCTTAACGACGATCGCATCCTTGCCGACGAGGTCGATACGGCTGACATGGCTGTCGAGGTTGACGCGCACGCAGGGCCAGTTGAGGCGGGCGGCGACCTGTTCGATATGGGTCGACTTGCCGGTGCCGTGATAGCCCGACACCATGACGCGGCGGTTGTAGGCAAAGCCGGCCAGGATCGCCAGCGTCGTTGCCTTGTCGAACAGATAGTCCGGATCGACGTCAGGCACATGTTCTGATGTCACCGAATAGGCCGGCACCACCATCTTGGAGTCGAAGCCGAATTTGTCCTTCACCGACACCGTCGTGTCGGGCAGGTTGGCGATGTCGCGATCGACCTTGTTCATATCTCTCAACGTCTCCACGGGCGAAACGTCCCGTTTCGCCGGCAATCGATTTTGTTCGGGGGCGGTCTTAGAGCCTTTTCCAACCTTATGAAAGTTGGAAAGCGACACAAACCGTAGGGTCGCTCAGCACAGGCCCGCCTGTTTGAGCACGCGATAGGCCTGCAGCACATCGCGGAACCGGTCTTCCGAACCTCTGTCGCCACCATTCGCATCCGGATGGTGGCGTTTCACCAGTTCCTTATAGCGCGCCTTGATATCCTTGCCAGTCGCCTTTGTATCAAGGCCAAGCGTTTCCAGCGCCTTGGCCTCAAGCGGCTTGGCCTTGCGCTCGCGCGCCTCGCGCGGATCCTTCGGCCCCTTGAACAGGTCGAACGGGTCGCGCATGCGGTTGTAGTAGCCGGCGCGGCCGGAGCGCATCTGCGCCATGTCGGGTGACGAACGTGTTGAGGCGCCGTTGACGCCCATCTTCCAGGTCGGCCGATGACCGGTCATGGCTTCCTTCTGGAAGCGCGCGACCTCGGTGTCCGGCACGCCGGAGAAGTAGTTGAAGCCTTTGTTATACTCGCGCACATGGTCGAAGCAGAAGCGGAAATACTCGCCCTCCTTCATGCGCCCGACCGGCGCGCGATGGGTGCCAGGCTCCTTGCAGCCGTCCCACTGGCAGATCGGCGAGTGCGACTTCAGCTCCGCATCCTTCTCCGGGCGGATGCGAATCTTCTCGAAATATTTGGGGTACGGCTTCATTTCACCCATTTATGGGGCGTTCGCAGATGCGAAACAAGAATTGACATTTTCGCGATCATCGCCCTAACCGCTGAATCGCGGCATAAAGCAGGCGAATTGCGGATTTAGTTGCGCGATAGTGGCCCCAGGCTAGCGCGCCAGCCACATGTGGTAAACGGAGACGGCAATGTCCATACAGGCGACCATGGAAGACAAGCTCAACAAGGCATTTTCGCCGGAGCGGCTGGTCATCATCAACGAAAGCCATCTCCACGCCGGCCACCATCACCATGGCTCGGACCATCATGGCGCTTATGACGGCACCGGCGAGACGCATTTTCGCGTTCGCGTCGTCTCTTCAACCTTTGCCGGCATGAGCCGCATCGACCGCCATCGCGCCGTCAACGAACTGCTTGCCGACGAACTGGAGGCCGGCGTGCATGCGCTGGCAATCGAACCGGCGGCGCCCGGCGAAAAGACCCGCTGGTAGGTCAGTCCGCCCTGACCCTCCGCGGCGCGGTCAGATCGCGGCTTCGATCAGGAACGGCCCGCGCCGTGACAGGGCACTGTCCAGCAGCGCGTCGAACCGCTCGCATGTGTCGGCCCGCGCCGCCTCCACGCCCATGCCCTTGGCCAGCGACACCCAGTCCAGCGCGGGATGGTCGAGGTCGAGCATGCGCCTGGCATTCTCGCCGATCGCGTTGACGCCGACATTGCGCATCTCCCCATGCAGGATCGCATAGGTGCGGTTGGAAAAGACGATCGTCACCACGTCGAGATTTTCGCGCGCCTGCGTCCACAGGCCCTGCACCGTGTACATGCCGCTGCCATCGGCCTCCAGATTGATCACCTTGCGGTCGGGACAGGCGATCGCCGCTCCTGTCGCCATCGGGATGCCGCCGCCGATCGATCCGCCAGTGCCCATCAGGTAGTCATGCGGCGCGGCAAAGGCCGACAGGGCGAAGAAACGCCGTGCCGAAGTGACTGCTTCGTCGCAGACGATCGCATTATCCGGCAGCTTGCGCGCCACCGACAGCGCGATGGCGTCTTCCGTCAGCCCGCCGCTCGGCGCGGCCTCGTCGGGAAAAGAGGTTGCGACGTCAGTTGGTTGCGATGGTTTGACGCCGAGTTCGTCGCGAAGCGCTTCCAGCGCCGCATGCAGGTCCTGCCCATGGGCAGCGAGCGTCAGCACCTGGCAGCCGTCGCGCACAAGCCGCCCCGGCTTTCCTGGATAGGCGAAGAAGGCAACCGGCTCCTTGCCGCCGACCAGCACCAGCACGTCGATATCCGCCAGCAGCGCCGTCGCCGCATCGATCGGATAGGGAATGCGTGTCGGCGCGACGCGCCCACGCCCGCGTTGCATCCGGGCGATCAGGACCTCGCTGAACAATCGGACATCACAGGCCGCCGAAATCTGACCGGCGATCTCCAGCGCATCGGCGCGCGCCGCTCGCCCGCGAACGATCATGCCGACACGGCCCGGAGCCGCACGGATCGCCGCGGCGGTCGCGCGCACGGCGTCCCTATCGACGGGCGGTGGCGGCGAAAGGACGACCTTGCCCGGCGAGGCGGCAGCGTCGCCCCAGGCGGCATCCGCCGGCAGGATCAGCGTCGTGACCCCCGGCGGCGTCAGCGAGGCACGGAAAGCCGCCTCCGTGGCCGGCTGGACATCGGCCGGCCCGGCGATGCGGCGAACCCAGTTGGACATCGGCGCCGCCAGGCCTTCGATGTCGCTGGTGAGCGGCGCGTCGAGCGGCAAATGATAGGAAGCGTGGTCGCCGACGATGTTGATCATCGGGCTGAACGCACGCCGGGCGTTGTGCATGTTGGCCAGCCCATTGGCCAGGCCCGGACCGGTGTGCAGCAAAGTCGCGGCCGGGCGGTCGGTCATGCGCGCATAGCCATCGGCCGCGCCCGTCACCACACCCTCGAATAGGCCAAGCACGCAGCGCATCTCAGGCTTGCGGTCGAGTGCCGCAACGAAATGCATTTCGGAGGTGCCGGGATTGGCGAAGCAGACCGTCACATTATTGGCCAGCAGCACGTCGCACAGGACATCGGCGCCATTCATGCAATTTTTCTCCAAGTCATGAGGACCAATTGCACTCAGGGTGTCTGCACGGCAATATCCCGCCGCCGCTTTTGGCATGATCCAGTTGCAGAAGTTGGCGAGCGGAAGTCGACAGCGATCAGCCGACCGTCGATTTCAGGAAGGCCAGGGCGGCAGCGGTCAGCGCGTCGCCATCGCTGCCGAAATCGCGGTTGATCGACATGTGCGTATAGGCGCTGCCGTCGAACAGCGTGACCTCGGTGCCCGTGGCGCGCAAGCGCTCGGCGAAGGCTTTCGACTCCTCGCCACGGCCTGACGCCCCCGAATAGGCGATGAAGGTCGGCGGATGCTTGCGACCATCGACATAGCTGGCGGGCGAAAGTGCCGCCCATTGCGAAGGGTCGGAAAAGACCCGCGCATAGGCACGCACCATGCCGCCATTCTTCTCAAGCGCCGCGAGATCATAGGCCCTGGTGTCGTCGAGCAGCAGGCCGGCGACGCCAGGCAACCCGCCGCGCATGCCGGTCAGTGCGATCAGATGGCAGCCGGCGGAATGACCCATGCCGACAATGCGCTTAGGGTCGCCACCATGCTTGGCAATATTTGCGCTGACATAGGCATAGGCCTTTTCGACGTCACTGGCCTGGGTGGCGACAGCGGCCTCGGGCAGCATGCGATAGTCGATGGAGACGAAGCAGAAACCGTTGGCGAGCAGGAAGGCCGGCTTGGCGCCCACCTGGCTGCGTTTGCCGTACTCCCAGGCCCCGCCATGGACGAAGAAGACGACAGGCAACCCGCTTGCGCCGTCGGGCGCATAGATGTCGAGCTTGGCCGTTCCGTAGTCGAAGGTTTTGGGAGATGGTGAGGATTGGCGCGCGAGCGTCGTGGCCGGCACAAAAGCTGCCATCGAAGCCAGAAGCAGGGTTCGCCGATCGATTATCATCTTCTCCTGACTGCCCGGCGCAAAATGCACCGGGACGCCGCGAAGTTCCAATGAAGGATCGGTAAGGTGGCCGAAAGTGGCGCTACGCGATCGGCCTGATCCTTAACCGGGCGATCCGGTTCTTGTCGCGCTTCATGACGATGAAGCGCTTGCCGTGGAAGGTGAAAGCCTGCTTCTCCTCTGGGATCGACTGCGCCTCGTGGATGACGAGGCCGGCAATCGTGGTCGCCTCCTCGTCCGGCAGGTTCCAGTCGAGCGCCCGGTTCAGGTCGCGGATCGGCACATTGCCGTCGACGACGACGGAGCCATCGGCCTCCTGCTTGACGCCCTGGATATCGACATCGTGCTCGTCGGCGATTTCGCCGACGATCTCCTCGATGATGTCCTCCAGCGTCACCAGCCCTTCGACCTCGCCATATTCATCGACGACGACGGCGAAATGCGCCTTGCGGCGCAGGAAGGCGTTGAGCTGTTCCTGCAAGGTCGTGGTGTCGGGCACGAACCAGGGCTTCGAGGCGATCTTCATCACGTCGATCTTGGAAAAGTCGTTGCCGACTTCGTTCAGCGCGCGCAGCAGATCCTTGGCATGCAGCACGCCGACAATGTTGTCGAGCGAGCCCTTCCACAGCGGCATGCGGGTGTGCGGGCTCTGCAGGATCTCGCGCACCACCGCTTCCGGGGCGTTGTCGGCATTGACCGAGCGCATATTGGTGCGGTGGACCATGATATCGGAGACTTCGAGCTCTTCGAGGTCGAACAGGCCGCCGATGCGGTCGCGGTCCTCGCGCACCACCTGGCCGTCGCGGCGGAAATCGTCGACAGCGCCGCGCAACTCATCCTGGCTCGAGCGCTGCGGCTCGATGCGCGACAGCTCATAGCCGAACATGGCGAGAAGGCGCGTGCGCACGGCAACGACCAGCAGGATGAGGATGACAAGAACGGCGACGACGATCCAGCCATTGTCCATTTCAGCCGGCTTTCCGGCTGGCTGGGTGGTTTTCCCGCAGGAACGACAGCACTTCCGAAGCCGGAACGTCCTTGGCGATAAAAGCCTGGCCGATGCCGCGCGTCAGGATGAAGGTCAGCGCGCCGCGCGACACCTTCTTGTCCTGGGTGATGAAGGAAAGCAGCGCCTCGGCATCGGGCAATTCACCCGGAATATCGGCCATCCGCCACGGCAGGCCGACCGCGCGCAGATGCGTCTCGACGCGTGCCGCGTCGTCGGGGCTCGCCAGATTGAGCCGCGAGGAGAAGCGATGCGCCAGCGCCATGCCGATGGCGACCCCCTCGCCATGGACGAGCCGGGCGCCGTCATACTGCGTGGCGGCTTCGAGCGCATGGCCGAATGTGTGGCCGAGATTGAGGAGCGCCCGGTCGCCGGTCTCGAATTCGTCGCGCGCGACGACATCGGCCTTGGCACGGCAGGCTTCGGCAATCGCCTGCGCCCTCTCCGGCCCGCCGGCGAACACTTTTTGCCAGTTCGCCTCAAGCCAGTCGAAAAGTTCCGGCCGATCGATCAGCCCGTACTTTGCGAGTTCGGCGTAGCCGGCGCGGAATTCGCGGATCGGCAGCGTGTCGAGCACTTCCGTGTCGGCCAGCACCAGCCTGGGCTGCAGGAAGACGCCGACAAGGTTCTTGCCGCGCGGGCTGTTGATGCCGGTCTTGCCGCCGACAGAGGAATCGACCTGCGCCAGCAGCGAGGTCGGGATCTGCACGAAATTCATGCCGCGCCGCACGATGCCGGCGGCAAAACCGGTGAGATCGCCGATGACGCCGCCGCCCAGCGCGACGACGACGTCGCCGCGCTCCAGCCTCGCGGCCAGAACGCCGTCGACCACCTCTTCGAGATGGGCAAAGCTCTTGGTCTTCTCGCCAGGCGGCATCGTGATGACCGTGGGTTGGATGCCACCCTTCTCGAGCCCTGCCTTCAGCGTATCGAGATGCGCGGCGGCGACATTCTCGTCGGTGACGACAGCCGCACGTGTGCCGGGCAGCCGGCGCGCAATCTCCTCGCCGGCGCGCGACAGAAGGCCGGAGCCGATCAATATGTCGTAGGCCCGGTCGCCAAGCCCGACTTCGACGGTGACTGGCTGGTCCATGCTCACGATTCGATCTCGCCCGTCGCTGCAATTTCATCGATGCCGAAATGCCGGCACAGCGCGTCCAGCACCTCGGCGGCGATGACCTCCTTGCGGTCGTCGCGGGTCGGCACCGTAACATCTGATGTCGCGTAGACCGGATAGCGCTCGCCCATCAGCCGCTCCAGCACGGCGCGGGGATCAGCGCTTTTCAACAGCGGCCGGTTCTGCTTCTTCGAAACCCGGTCCATCAGAAGATCGAGCTCGGCCTTTAGCCACACCGAGACGCCATGGCCGGCGATGGCTTCGCGCGTCTGCGCGTTCATGAAGGCACCGCCGCCGGTCGAAAGCACCTGCGGGCCATTTTCAAGCACGCGCAGGATGACACGCTGTTCCAGGGCCCTGAACTCGGTCTCGCCATAGCGTTCGAACAGCTCTGGCACGGTCATGCGTGAGACGCTCTCGATCTCCTGGTCGCTGTCGATGAAAGGCAGCGAAAGCATCGTCGCCACCTTGCGCCCGATCGCCGTCTTGCCGGCGCCCATCAGGCCGACAAAGACGATGGACCGGCTGCCCAGCCGGCCAAGCAGCGCGGCGTGGCTCTCGCCTGGAGGATTTGCCTGGTGCGCGTTCATCAGCTGTTTCTTGGGCCCTCTTTGCCGGCGTATCGACATGAAAAGCCGGTTTGCGTCAAGCGTGCCGAGTATAGGCAAGCCTATATCGGGCGGAGGATGCCTGCATCTGAAGTTGCTGACAGGCCTCCGCTTCTTCCTTGAATTGGTCGGATTGGCGTCCCATAAGGGCACAGGGTTTGGAAACGCAGAACAAGAAGACGGGCGAAAATTGATGCCGACACTGTTTCGCTTTGTCGTGATCCTCGCGATTCTGGCCGGCATTGCCTATGGTACGATGTTCGCGTTGGTGATGTTCGTCGAGCCCAAAAAAGCGGAGATCAGCGTGCGCATCCCGCCGGAAAAGCTGAACCCCAAGAAAAACTGACAGAAGAAAAACTGATCCCCGAGGATGAACAGCGCCGCCCGCATCGAGGCCTTCCTGGAAATGATGAGCGCCGAGCGCGGCGCCGCCGAAAACACGCTGTCCTCCTACCGACGTGACCTGGAAGACGCTTCGAGCGGGATCGATGGCGGGCTTGCCGGTGCTGCCGCCGCCGATATCCGTGCCTATCTCGACGACATCGCGGCGCGCGGCTTCGCGCCGACCTCGCAGGCGCGCAAACTGTCGGCGATACGCCAGTTCTTCAAATTCCTCTACGCCGAGGGCCTGCGCACCGACGACCCGACCGGCACGCTGGACAGCCCGAAAAAAGGCCGTCCGCTACCCAAGACGATGAGCGAGGCCGAGACCGGCCGTCTGATCGACCGCGCAGCGGTGGAAGCCAGCGACGCCGGGCTCGGCTACAGTGACAGGCTGGCCGCGCTGCGCCTGCATGCGCTGGTCGAGGTGCTCTACGCTACCGGCCTGCGCGTTTCCGAGCTGGTCGGCCTGCCGGTGACGGTGGCGCAGCGCGACGACCGTTTCTTCATGGTTCGCGGCAAGGGCGACAAGGAACGCATGGTGCCGCTGTCGGCCAAGGCGCGGGTGGCGATGCGTGCTTGGCTTGTCGCCCGGGCCGGCGTGGCCGCTTTCGCCGAAAGCCCGTTCTTGTTCCCGGCAGCATCCGACAGCGGCTACCTCTCGCGCCAGGTCTTTGCCCGCGATCTGAAAGGACTGGCGGCGCGGGCAGGCATCGCCTCGGCGAAGATATCGCCGCATGTGCTGCGCCATGCTTTCGCCAGCCATCTCCTGCAGAACGGCGCCGATCTCAGGGCGGTGCAGCAGCTGCTCGGCCATGCCGACATATCGACGACACAGATTTACACCCATGTGCTGGAGGAGCGGCTGGTGCGGCTGGTCAACGATCATCATCCGCTTGCCGACTAGGCCTCATATCGCTATGTGAGGACGACATTTCACCGCCGGGGGCCTTGGTTTCAAGGATTCCGCAGTCCTTGCCTTCCGACGTATCGGTCCGCTCAAGCATGTACAATTACCTCGATTTCGAAAAGCCGGTGCAGGATCTCGAGCTCAAGATCCTCGAGCTCAAGAAGCTTGCCGAGAATGGCGAAGCGGTCGATGTCGCCGATGAGATCACCCGGCTGGAGAAGCGTTCGCGCGACGCGCTGCGCGATCTCTACAAGGCGCTGACGCCCTGGCAGAAAGTGCAGGTGGCCCGCCATTCCGACAGGCCGCACTGCGTCGACTACATCAAGGGCCTGTTCAGCGACTTCACGCCGCTCGCCGGCGACCGCAATTTCGGCGAGGACCAGGCGATCGTTGGCGGTTTTGCCCGCTTTCGCGGTGAGCCTGTCGCGATCATCGGCCAGGAAAAGGGTTCGGACACGACCAGCCGCCTGAGGCACAATTTCGGTTCGGTGCGCCCGGAAGGCTACCGCAAGGCGGTGCGGCTTATGGAACTGGCCGACCGCTTCGAAATCCCTCTGTTGACGCTGGTCGACACGGCGGGCGCCTATCCCGGCGTCGGCGCCGAGGAGCGTGGCCAGGCCGAAGCCATTGCCCGCTCGACCTCGGCCTGCCTTGCGCTGAAAGTGCCGTCGATCTCGGTGGTCATCGGCGAAGGCGGTTCGGGCGGCGCCATCGCCATCGCCACCGCCAACCGTGTCTACATGCTCGAACACGCCATTTATTCGGTGATTTCGCCGGAAGGGGCGGCCTCGATCCTTTGGCGCGACACCACGCGCTCCAAGGACGCGGCGACCAACATGAAGATCACCGCGCAGGATCTTCTGGAACTGAAGATCATCGACGCCATCATCCCAGAGCCGATGGGCGGCGCCCAGCGCGCGCCCGAAACGGTGATTGCCGCGACCGGCGACCTCATTGCCAGGACGATGAAGGAATTTGCTGGCGCCAACACCGATTTCCGCGAACAGCGCCGCGAGAAATATCTGGCGATGGGCCGCAGCCTCTGACGGCATCTGCCAGCGGACAAGGCCATTGGAAGCACCGCGCGCGCGGCAATGTGGCGGCAATATGCAATTTCGCCACAAAAATGCCGCCGGATTCGGGTCAATGAAATTGCCGTGAGGGGTTGGTCGAAGCTTGCGGTAAGGAATTTTCAAGGTTAACGGGCTTACGGTCCGTCGGTGTTCAGCATATGGGCTCGGCAGTTTCGCAGCCATTGGCCCGAGGGAAAGACATAGCCGTATCCATGTTTGCCAAGCTCGCCCGCACCGGAGTCCTCGCCGCCTCGATAGCCATCGCCGGCTGCAATGATTCGTCGATGAAGGACTTTGCCCCGGAAGCCAACAAGCCGCTGCCGGACAAGATCCTTGCCGACATGAAGGCCAAGGGCATGGTGCGCACCTCCTCGGTGATGGCGCGCATCTTCAAGGAAGAGGGCAAGCTCGAGATCTGGAAGGCCAAGACCAACGGCCGCTATGACATGGTGGCCAGCTACGACATCTGCAAATGGTCGGGCAAGCTCGGTCCCAAATACACCGAAGGCGACCGCCAGGCGCCTGAAGGCTTCTACACGGTCCGCCCGTCGCAGATGAATCCGCGCTCCAACTACCACCTGTCCTTCAACATCGGCTTTCCCAACGCTTATGACCGCGCCAACGGCCGCACCGGCCAGAACCTGATGGTGCATGGCGCCTGTTCCTCCTCGGGCTGCTATTCGATGACCGACGTGCAGATCGAGCAGATCTATGCCTTCGGCCGCGACGCTTTCCAGGGCGGCCAGACCGAGTTCCAGGTCCAGGCCTTCCCATTCCGCATGACCGCAGCCAACATGGCCCGCTATCGCAGCGACCCGAACTACGAGTTCTGGAAGATGCTGAAGGTCGGCTACGACAATTTCGAGGTCACCAAGGTGCCGCCGAAGGTCGATGTCTGCGAGAAGCGCTACGTCTTCAACCAGGTCGCCGCCGATGGCCAGACATTCGATCCGACCGGACCATGCCCGGCAACCACCCAGCCGGATTCGCTGAAGAGCGCCTACAACGCCTATCAGAGCACCTATGACGCGGCCTTCAACAGCGCGCTCAAGGCAAGCGTGCCGCCACCGAAGCCGACCATCGCCGGCATCAAGGAAGCCGGCATCGTCTCCGACTGGTCGAAGCGCCGGGCGCGCGGCGAGCGCGTGCCGATTGATCCGCCATCGCTCAACAATGACGGCACGGTGACCGAAACGGCGCGCATGGGCCGCATCGATTCGCCCGCCGGCCGCAAGATGGCGGCACTCGACGCCGAAAAGGCCGCCAAGCAGAAGGCCGAGGAGCAGAGGCTGGCCGCCATAGAGGCCGCCAAGCAAGCCAAGGAGGCCGCAAAGGCACAGGCGCTGGCCGAAAAGGAAGCGGCCAGGGCGCAAGCCGTGGCGGCAAAGGAAGCGGCCAAGGCCGCCAAGGAAGCCCCGGTCGCCACCGCCACCATAGCCGCCCCGACGGCCGCGCCGGAAGCCGAAACGCAGGCAGCGAGCGCCGATGAGAGCCGGGTCACCAAGCTGAAGAACAAGCTGCTCGGCATGTTCGGCGGCTGAGCTTGGTCTTGGCCGGGGATACCGCTGTCTACGATCTGAAAGGGCTGAACTGCCCTTTGCCGGTACTGAAGGCAAAGAAGCGGCTGGCGGGAATGCAGCCGAGCAGCCGGCTGTGGCTCGAGACCACCGACCCGCTCGCTGTCATCGATATTCCCGCCTTTTGCTCGGATGCCGGCCACCAGCTGATTGAAACAGCGGCGGTATCAGGCGGCCATCGGTTCCTGGTCGAGCGCGGCGAGACCGTCTGAATTTCGGTGTGAAGCGCTATCTTCCGGCGATCGCCAGCGGATTGTTCTCCAGCGCCGCGCGGTCGGGTGTGTCGATCGACGGCCGGTTGGTGAAGGCGGCGAACAGCCTGCGCACATAGTCTTCCGGCATATCGAGCGTGATCAGCACCAGCCGCGTGCCGCGCTGGCCGTCCGGCCAGGCGGGCAACCTTGCCGGCGGATGCAGGATCTTCTGCACGCCGTGGATGACCAGCGGGCGTGACGGATCTTCGCTGAGTTCGATCACGCCCTTCATGCGCAGCAGCTTCTCGCCATGCGTCGAACGCAACAGGTCGAGGAACATTTCTATCGCTGAAAACGGCACCGGACCGTCATGGACAAGCGAATAGGAGCGCACGCGGGAATCGTGGCGATGTCCATGCTCATGACTGTGGTCATGGTCATGCCCGTGGTCATGCCCATGGTGATGGTCGTGGTCATGCGCCGCTTCCTCGCCGAGCCAGCGGCGCACATCGGCGGATTTGGTAGCGGGATTGTAGAGGCCGCAATCAAACAGCGCCGCCACGCCTGTTGTTGAATGGCCGGCATCAAGCAGTTCGGCGCCCGGATTGATCTGCCGCAGGCGCGCCCGCAGCGTGTCGAGATCGCCGGTATCCGTCACCAGATCGGCCTTGCTCAGCACGATGCGGTCGGCGACGGCGATCTGCTTGACCGCCTCGACATGGGCATCGAGCGTGGCATTGCCATTGACCGCATCGACCAGGGTGATGACGCCGTCGAGCCGGAAAGCATGGACGAGCGCCGGATGCGCCATGATCGACTGCAGCACCGGCGCCGGGTCGGCAAGCCCCGTGGTCTCGACGATGACGCGGGCAAGCCGGGCGATACGGCCGGTCTGCAGCCGGTCGACCAAATCGGCCAGCGTATCGACCAGTTCGCCACGCACGGTGCAGCACAGGCAGCCGTCGGAAAGCTGGATGATGCCGTCGGAAGCCTGCTCGACCAGCAAATGGTCGATCGCCACCTCGCCATACTCGTTGATGATGACCGCGGTGTCGGCCAGCGCCGGGTCCTTCAGCAGCCGGTTGAGCAGCGTCGTCTTGCCGGCGCCGAGGAAGCCGGTCAGCACCGAGACGGGGATCGGGAACCCATTCATCCGGCTCTGTCTCTTTGTTTGAGCATGATCTTTTCCGAAAACCGAATTCTACTTTTCGGGATCATGCTCTAGTTCGCGACCTTGACCGGCTGGTCGCCCTGCGCGGCGGAACCGGCAACGGCCGGACCGGCGCCCATCGGCGCCGGCCGATCGGGCCGCCAGCTCGGGATCGGCACGTCGGCATATTCCTGGCCGCCCTGGTCGAGCATCGCCTTCGGCGCCGGGCCGGTGGCGCCGCCGAGCCCGACGGCAACCAGCGTCGGCACATGGTCGAGCTTTTCCTGATAGGGCGATTTCGGCGCGTCCTTGGCGGCAGCCGCCGGCGGCGCCTCGGACTGCTCCTCCCGCTTCCTCTTCTTGCAGACCTCGTCATGCATGTCGTTGGGCGAAACCGTGTCGCCATAGGGCGCCAGCGTGGCGACGGTGGCCGAACCGGCCGTGGGCGTGTCAAACCCCTGGTCGAGCAGTTTTGCAGCGGTCTCGGCACGGCTGACCGCCGACTTCTCGCCCAGCACAACCGCGACCAGCGTGCGGCCGTTGCGCGTCGCCGAACCGATCATGTTGAAGCCGGAAGGGCAGACGAAGCCCGTCTTCATGCCATCGGCGCCAGGGTAACGGCCGATCAGGAGATTGTAGTTCGGAATGGCCTTCTTGCCGACCGCAAGACCTTCGATCGAGAACCACGGCGCATATTGCGGGAACTCGCGGCGGATCGCCATCACCAGCACGGCGAGGTCGCGCGCCGTCGTGTACTGGTCCGGCGAATAGAGGCCGTTCGGATTGACGAAATGCGTACCGTTCATGCCGAGCCGTGCTGCTTCGGCATTCATCCTTTCGGCGAAGGCGGCCTGCGAGCCACCGACGTTCTCGCCGACAGCCATGGCGATGTCATTGGCCGATTTGACCAGCATCATCTTCAGCGCATTGTCGAGCCGCATCACTGAGCCCGGCTTGAAACCCATCTTGCTTGGCGGCTCACCGGCGGAGTGCTTGGTCACCTTGATCGGCGAATCGAGCTGGACTTCGCCGGCCGCGATCGCCCGGAAGGTCACATAGGCGGTCATCAGCTTGCTCAGCGAGGCCGGATACCAGCGTTTGAAGGCATCCTGGTGCTGCAGGATCTGGCCGTTCTTCAAATCGAAGACAACCACCGGATTGGCCAGCGCCGGTCCGGCCAGGACCGACAGCATGATCGCGCCAGCCGAGAATAGTTTGAGGAAATGCCTGTGCCGCATGATCTAATCCGAAATCGCCTCTTGCCCTGATTGCCCCTGGCTCCGTAAGATTTCATTACGCGACCGCCAGCACAATGAGTCCGCCCCTCAAAAACGGACCACATCGGTGCGGTGCTATTTACCCTATG
Organism: Mesorhizobium sp. B2-4-19; assembly: GCF_006441315.1. Classification (NCBI taxonomy): domain Bacteria; kingdom Pseudomonadati; phylum Pseudomonadota; class Alphaproteobacteria; order Hyphomicrobiales; family Phyllobacteriaceae; genus Mesorhizobium; species Mesorhizobium sp. B2-4-19. The sequence goes on from NZ_VFUV01000020.1 coordinate 120,247, forward strand.
TGACGCCAACATGGCAAAGTGCCTGACAATCACAATTCGAAAACCCCGGCACAATTGCAGAACCCCGGGCACAATTGCAAAACACCAGGCTGAAGCCGGCTGCTCCAACAACGAATGGAACCATCATGCCAATCCTGAATCGCGCCGCTGAAATGCAGGACGAAGTCGCCGGCTGGCGCCGGCATCTGCACCAGACGCCGGAGCTGAACTTCGATGTCTTCAAGACGGCGGCTTTTGTCACCGAAAAGCTGAAAGAGTTCGGTTGCGACGATGTGGTCACCGGTCTCGGCAAGACCGGCGTCGTCGGCATCATCCGCGGCCGTCAGGGCGAAGGCGCCACCATCGGCCTGCGCGCCGACATGGATGCGCTGCCGCTCAACGAAGTCACCGGCAAGCCCTATGCCTCGACCGTTCCCGGCAAGATGCACGCCTGCGGCCATGACGGCCACACGGCGATGCTTTTGGGTGCCGCAAAATACCTCGCCGAGACGCGCAACTTCGCCGGCTCCGTGGCGGTGATCTTCCAGCCGGCGGAAGAAGGCGGCGGCGGCGGCAACGAGATGGTCAAGGACGGCATGATGGAGCGCTTCGACATCTCCAGGGTATTCGGCATGCACAACATGCCGGGCTTGCCCGTCGGCCAGTTCGCCATCCGTCCGGGCCCGATCATGGCGGCGACGGCCGAATTCACCATCACCGTGAAAGGCAGGGGCGGCCACGCCGCGATGCCGCACGGCACGATCGACCCGATCGTCATCACCAGCCAGCTGGTCGGCGCCCTGCAGACGATCGCCTCGCGCAGCACCGATCCGGTCGAGGCCGTGGTGGTGTCGGTGACCAAGTTCCATGCCGGCGACGCCTACAATATCATCCCGGAATCGGCCGAGATCGCCGGCACGGTGCGCACCTTGCGCAAGGAGATCGCCAAGAAATCCGAAGAGCGCATCCGCACCATCTGTGACGGTCTGGCGACCGCTTTCGGCGCCAAGATCGAGGTCGACTACCAGGCAAACTACCCGGTGACCTTCAACCATGCCGAAGAGACGGTATTTGCCAGCGATATAGCGGCCAATGTCGCCGGCGACGCCCATGTCCACCGCGGCATCCAGCCGGTGATGGGCGGCGAGGATTTCTCCTACATGCTGGAAGCCCGCCCCGGCGCCTTCATCTTCATCGGCAATGGCGACACCGCCGGTCTTCACAACCCGGCCTACGATTTCAACGACGAGGCTATCCCGCACGGCATGAGCTACTGGGTGAAGCTGGCGGAAACCGCGCTGGCCGCGTGATGAGCACTGCACAAGAGACCGGCCGATTGCATGCGGCCGGCCTCTTGGCGAAACGGTCCGAAGCGGCTATGTGTCGGGCCGCGTGGTCCCGTAGCTCAGTAGGATAGAGCGGCAGATTCCTAATCTGTAGGTCACAGGTTCGATTCCTGTCGGGATCACCATGCATTTTTCAAGTGCTTGGCGAAGCAGTACTGTACTTCTTTGCGATATCAGGTCCGTTGAAGAGGACGAAGGCATCACGCCCTCATGCGCACCCCTGATAAATGTCGGGCCGCGAAGGTGAGCGGGAAACCTCTGCATGGCCCCGCACTGGTCACACGCGGTTATGTATCAGCAGATCGGATACAAATAAAGCCGCGGCATTGTAAATCGAGCCGCTTGGTCCCCCGCCACAGGCAGGTCGGCACATTGCCGACCTGCCTGCTTCTGAGATCGAAGTGGCCGGCTCAGGCCACCCGGACGACGAAATGTTTGGTCACCGGCTCGATGATCTTCCAGGTTCCCTTGAAATCGGCTTCCACCACGAAAGCGTCACCGGGGCCGACTTCGACCGGTGTGCCGCCGTCGGGGGTGATGATGATGCGGCCGGCGATCATATGCACGAACTCATAGTCGGTGTAGGTCGCGTGATAGGTGCCGGGCGACGCCCGCCAGGTTCCCGACATCACCTTGCCGTCCTCGGTCGTGTGCTGGACAGCGGTTTGCATGGTCGGGTGGCCCTCGACCACGATCCAGCCAGGCAGGTCGCCGGCTTCCGCGTGTTCGACGGGGCCGAATTTGAGGATCGTCTTGTTCGTCATGCCGGGTTCCTTCTGCTTCATGTGTCGCAGAGGTCGGATAGCCGATGCATGGGACCGGGGCAATGCATGCACCCTGGAACGAAGAGCATTTGCATCCAGGCATCACGCCTGGGACGTCCTGCCGCCCGCGGCCGCCCTACGGCCTGTGACGGGCCGAGACCAGTTCCGCCTTGCGCCGCGCCGTCTCCAGCCCGAGGCCGATGAAGGCGCGCGCGTGCTTGGCGAGCGCCATATTGTCGGCCCACAGATTGCGCCAGATGGCGGTCTTCTTCGACAGGTTCTCGTCGACGATCTCCGACGAGAAGGATTCGAAGCTGAGATCGTCGGCATAGCCGACGGCGGTCAGCGCATCGAATATCGCTGCAAAATCGATATTGCCGGTGCCGAGGAAGCCGCGATGGCTCTCGCCGATATGGACATAGCCGATCTTGGCCGCGGCGTGGCGGATGGCCAGCCCGACGTCGGCTTCCTCGATGTTCATGTGGAACGTGTCGAGGTGCAGGAAGATGTTGTCCGAGCCGGTATCCTCGATGAAGGCGAGACCTTGCGCGGCGGTGTTGAGCAGGTTGCTTTCGAAGCGGTTGACGATTTCGAGATTGAGCGTGACGCCGGCCGCCTTCGCCGTCTCGGCGACCTTGGCCAGCGTTGCGGCGCTGCGGGTCCACTGATCGCGCGTCGGCGCTTCGACCTGCAGGCCATGGCTTGCCGACAGGATGCCGGCGACCTTGCGGCCCCCAAGGTCGCGCGTCAGCGCGATGGTCTCGTTGAGGATCTCGACGCCCCGCGCGGCGACCGCCTTGTCGGCGCTCGATATGTCGCCGTCACCAGGCAATCCGATGCTGATCGCCACGCCGAGGCCGAGATCGGCGATGCGTTTGGCAAGCCCGCCAAGGTCGACATCGGCCGGGTCGAGGTAGGAGAACTCGATCAGGTCGAAGCCGGCCTCCCTGGTGTTGGCCAGCGTGCGTTCAAGCTCGCCCCGGTCCGAGCTTGCCGACCAGACGAAAGAATGGATTCCGATGCGCGCCATGATCGTCTCCGGTTCGCGGTGATGAAGAAAGGCGCGGCCGGACAAGTCCGGCCGCGCTTGTTGGAGTGATCAGCGGGCCGCGGTCCAGCCCTTGTAGTCCTTCAGGTTCTCGGCTGTGATCAGTTTCGGATCGAGAAGCACGGTGGCCTCAGCCGGCTTCTTGCCGGCAAGCAGCTCGGCCGCCATCGTCAGCGACTGGCCGGCCATCACATAGGGATCCTGCGAGGCCGAGGCCTTGATCATCGAGGCGCCGGAAGAGAGCTCCTTTTCGATATCGGGCGCGCCGTCGACCGCGGTGAAGATGAATTCCGAGCGGTTGAGCTGCTTGGCGGCAAGCTGGGCGCCGATCGCCGTCGGATCGTTGATGGCGAACACCGCGTCGATCTTGTCGAAGCGGGTGAGCAGCGACTGGAACACTTTCAGGCCGCCGTCGCGCGAACCTTCGGCGTTCTGGTCGTCGGAGAGTATCTTGATGTCGGAATGCTGCGAGAGCACGTTCTTGCAGCCCTTGACCCGCTCCAGGATCGACGACGATGCCGGACCGTTGAGGATGACATAGTCGCCCTTGCCGCCGGTATGATCGACCAGGTACTGGCAGGCCTCTTCGCCGGCCTTGACGTTGTTGGTCATCACGGTGACGTCGGCGCCCGGCGCCGAAACGTCGAAGGCGGCGACGATGATGCCGGCAGCCTGTGCCTTCTTCACCGCCGGCGCGATCGCCTTGGCGTCGACCGCGTTGAGCATGATCACGTCGACGCCCGCGGCGATGAAGGAATCGACCTGCGAGACCTGCTTGTTGAGATCGTAGTCGGCCGACACCGACGTCACCTCGACCTTCGGGTTGATCTTCTTGGCCTCGATGCCCTTGATGGTGGCGACGAAGAAGGGGTTGCCGAGCAGGCCGACCGAGATGCCGACCTTGTTGAGGTCCTTGGCCGATGCCGGCGCGATGGCGACGGCCGCGAACGCGGCGCCGCAGAGCAGTTTGGCGATGGTCTTCATTACGCTTACTTCCTCCTGATGCACCGAGCCTCTCACGGTGCGTTACACAAGCCGGTCTTTGATGCCGGCGACCAGGTCACTCACGTTCTCGCCCCTGCCTGGAGCCGGTAGCGGTCGAGGGCGACCGCCACGATGATGACCAATCCCTTGATGATGTACTGCCAGATGTCCGAAACCCCGGCCAAGATGAGCCCGTTGGAGAGCACCGCGATGATCAGGCCGCCGATCAGCGTGCCCCAGATCGAGCCGACGCCGCCGACGAAGCTGGTGCCGCCAAGGATGACGGCGGCGATGGCGTCGAGCTCGTAGGACTGCCCGAGCTGCAGGCCGTTGGCGGCGTAGAGCCTTGCCGCCGACATGGCACCGCCGAGTCCGGCGAGCAGGCCGGAAACGCCATAGACGAAGAGCAGCACCAGCGGCACCTTGATGCCGGTCAGTCGCGCTGCCTCGGCATTGCCGCCGACGGCATAAATCCAGGTGCCGAGCACCGTGCGTTTCAGCACCAGCCAGGACAGCACCACCACCGACAGCGCGATGACGACGAGCCAGGGAATGCCGAGCACCGAGCCATTGCCGATGAAGTCGAACGGCAGGTCCGAGTTGAACACCGTCGTGTCCTGCCCGAGCAGGCGGGCGATGCCGCGCACGGCCGTCAGCGAACCCAGCGTGACGATGAAGGGCGGCAGCCTGATATAGGCGATGAGCAGCCCGTTCACGAGCCCAAAGCCGAGGCCGACGAGGATGGCCGCCGGCACGCCGAGCAGACCCCAGTCGGGCACCAACGACACCAGCACCGCCACCATCGCCGACGCGGCGAGGATGGAGCCGACCGACAGGTCGATGCGGCCGGTCAGGATGACAAAGGTCATACCCGCCGCGAGCACGATATTGATCGATGACTGCTGCGTGACGATCAAGAGGTTGGTGCCGGTCAGAAAACGCGGGTTGATGAACTGGAAGCCCGCAGCCAGCAGCACCAGCACCGGCAGCATGCCGAGCGCCGCGAAGGCTGTGCGCAGCCGCCGGCTCCTGACCGCCGCCTGATCCACGCTCGTCGTCGTTCTGTCGGTCATTCCTGGGCCGCTCCCGTCGCAAGTTCCATGATCGCCTCTTGACGCAGCGGCTCGCCTCCGGATGCCGCCACCTCGCCTGCTATGGCGCCGTCGCGCATCACCAGCACGCGGTCGGCGACGCCGATCACCTCGGGCAATTCGCTGGAGATCATCAGGATGGCGATGCCCCGGTTGGCAAGGTTGTCGATCAGCCGGTAGATCTCCGACTTGGCGCCGACATCGACGCCGCGCGTTGGCTCGTCGAGGATGACGACCTTCGGCTCGGTCTCCAGCAGCCGGGCGAGCAGCACTTTCTGCTGGTTGCCGCCCGACAGCGAGCCGGCATTGGCCTGCGCCGAGCGGGTGCGGATCGACAGGTCCGCGATGGCTTTCGCCGCGCGCCTGTCGGCGGCGCCGAAGTCGCGCAATCCGCCGGTCCGCGCATCCCTGGCCAGCACGCCCATGCTGATGTTGTCGGAAATCGACATGTCGAGGAACAGGCCGAGTTCCTTGCGGTCCTCGGTCAGGTAGGCGATGCCGGCGTCGAGCGCTTCGCGCGGCGAGCCGATGGAGATCGGCTTGCCGTCGAGTTCCAGCGTGCCGGCGCTGCGCCTGTCGGCGCCGAAGATCAGCCGGGCGAGCTCGGTGCGGCCGGAGCCGACAAGACCTGCCAGAGCCAGCACCTCGCCCTTGTGGAGGTCGAACGAGCAGTTCTTCAGCAGGCGTCCGTCGGACATGGCGCGCACCGAAAGTGCGATGGCGCGCTTCGCGTCCGGCGGACGATGATCCTTCTTGTAGAAGGCGGAGAGATCACGGCCGACCATCATCGACACCAGCCGCGAGGCGTTGAGGTCGGCACGATCCAGCGTGCCGACATAGCCGCTGTCGCGCAGCACGCTGACGCGGTCGGCGAGCTGGTAGACCTCTTCCATGCGATGGCTGATGTAGATGATGGCGATCCCTTGCGCCTTCAGCGTCGCGATCACCTCGAACAGGCTGTCGGTCTCGCGCGACGTCAGCGACGTCGTCGGCTCATCCATGACGATGATGCGCGCATTGGTCGACAGCGCGCGGGCGATCTCGACCAGCTGGCGCTCGCCGAGCGACAGGCTGGAGACCAGCGCACGCGCCGAGAAGGAGACGCCAAGCCGCGCGATGATTTCGTTCGCCCGCCGGTTGCATTGATCGCGGTCGACAATGCCGAAGCGTCGCGGCTCGTTGCCAAGGAAGATGTTCTGCGCCACCGTCAGATTGGGCGCCAGAGACAGCTCCTGATAGATCACCGCGATGCCGGCGGCGCGAGCCTTGATCGGATCGCCGGTCGCGGCGGGCACGCCATCGATCAGGATTTCGCCGCCGGCATCTGGCCGATAGGCGCCCGACAGCACCTTCATCAGCGTCGACTTGCCGGCGCCGTTCTCACCCATCAGAGCATGCAGCTCGCCGGCATGGACGGTGAGCGAAACATCCTGCAAGGCGCGGATCCCACCAAAGGTCTTGGAGATGTGCCGCATCTCCAGCACCGGATGGCTGCTTGCCCGCTTTTGTGCCGCCGCGCTCATCGTGCACCACCCGCCGCCTTGATGGCGTCGCCCTGCCCGCCAACGCGATCGCGCCAGGCGTCGCGATAGCCGGCAAGGCCGGCGAAGCGTGCCGCATGCACCGGCTCAGGCGCCTCGGCGGCGAAGTCGCGCCCGACGCCCTCGAAGGCAAGTGCTGCCGCGCCCGTGGCGCTGCCCTCCAGCGTGGCGCCCTGCAGGAAGGCCTGGCCGGGACGCAACGCAGCCAACAGTCCGGCAAGCAGGCCGCCAGCGTTCAGCCCGCCATCGACGATGACGGTGTCTTGCGAATGGATGAGGTCAAGGCAGAGATCGACCATCAGCGCCACATAGAGCAGCGCCGCCGCGGCGCGTTCTGCGGCATCGGGCGTGCGCCCGACCAGGCGGCCGGGATGGTCCGGCATCGGCCCGCCCGGCGCGAGGCTCGGCAGCGCCATGATGCCGGCATCGATCGCTTGCTGGATCGAGCCATGTGGGATCGCGCCTTGCCAGCCGCCGCTGATGGCGGCGAATTCGCGCCCGCCCATGAAGCGAATGGTCGGCACCGGGCCGCCGTCGACATCGACATTGACCAGCATGTCGCGGTCACGGTCGAGAACGTCCAGCGGGCAGTCGGGATTGAGCATGACGACCCAGGTACCGGTCGACACCACGGTCAGCGGGCCAAGCGCCTGGCGGCGATAGGCATGGAGCGCCGCATTCGAGTCGTGGACGCCATTGTGGATGGCGATTGGCCGTGCCGCTCCGCCAAGACGCCGCTCGCCGATGACCGCGCCGGCGCGCGCGAAGGCCGGCATCTGGCCGCGCCAGCCCTCGGCATCGACCAATGAGGAAAAGTCCCGTTTGCGCGGCGCCCACAAATGCGAATGACAACCGAGATAGGACACCTCCGAGACCGGCCGGCCACCGAGGCGCCAGCTCCAGTATTGGGGGTAGCCGAGGATCGATTTCGCCGCCGCGAACGCATCGGGATCAACGTCCTGCAGCCACAGCATGTGACGGCCATGGTTGAAGCCGAGCGGCAGTCGGGGCGAGAACGTCTCGGCAAAATCCGGAATGCGGCGATCGATCCGGGCAGCGATTTCGGCCGGCGGCTCCTGTTCGTAGTCGAGGATCGGATGCGTCAGCGCCGCGTCGTCCACGAGCGCGAAGGTGCAGCCATGGCCCGACACCATCACCCCTTCCACGCCATGATTTTCGACCGCGTCCGTGACGGCAGCGAGCGCCCAGTCATGCAGGGCGGCCTCGTCGAGCACGCTGAAGCCGTCCTGGCGCATCCATTTCGGCTGGGTCCGGCGCTCGTCGAGGATGCGTCCATCCTGGCTGAAGACGAACAGCTTCGAATTGGTCTTGCCAAAATCGAGCACCGCCACTTTCACGGGACGACTCCCGTGGTGGACGCGATCCGCACCATGACGCCGGCATCCTCCAGCATGCGCGCATCGGCATCCGAAAGACCGTCGTCGGTGATCAGCGTGCCGATGCGCGACAGCGGCAGAGCGACATTGCGCGCGTGGATCGACAGTTTGCGGCTGTCGGCCAGCACCACGATCTGGTCGGCGCACAGGCTGAGCTCGACAATGGAGCGCACCAGCAGCGGATGCGATTCCAGCACGCCTTCCTGGTTGAGGCCTTGCGCGCCGAGAAAGAATTTCGACGCGTAGAAGGGCGTCGCCTGGACCGACGAATGGATGATGCCGGGTTCGCGATGCAGCTCGCCGCCGGCAACGGTCAGGCTGCAATGGCCATGGTCGCTCAGATAAGCCGCGAGCGGCATCGAATTGGTGTAGAGGCGGATGTTGCGCTCGGCGAGCTTGACACCAAGATGGAAGCAGGTCGAGCCGCCATGAACGATGACCGCGTCGCCATCGCGCACCATGGTCGCCGCGATGGCCGCGATCTGCCGCTTGGCCTCGACCGCGAGGTCACGGTTCTCGTCATAAGGCCGGGCATAGGCGACGCCTGCATGCGATGCGCCGTCGAGCGCCGAGATACCGCCATAGACCTTGCGCGCCTCGCCGGCCTCGTCGATCCGGTCGATGTCGCGCCTGACCGTCGCCGCCGAGACGCCAAGCCGCTCCTGCAGCTCGCGCACCGAGGCGAAGGGGCGGTCCCGCAGCAGTTCGACGATCTGACGCTGGCGGCCGGAATCGCTCACTCTTTTCCTCCCAATGCCATTTTTTCCACGGCAATTGGTGCAACTTACTCAACATTAGTCAGATTGCAAGCTGGTTTTGATGATAGTAGATCACTGTTGACGTAAGTCGCTCGCATCTGCGATATCAGCGCCAATACCGGTGCCCAGCGGCGGGATCCCGGGCAAGCGTTGAAGGAAAGGCGCCATGGCAACCCAAGCTGACGCGCAGGAACTGGCGGCCTTGCGGACACTTTCAGCCAGCATCGGGCTCAATCCGCATATGACCCAGGCCGCGGGCGGCAACACCTCGCTCAAGGCCGGCGACACGCTGTGGATCAAGGCCTCCGGCACCTGGCTGAAGGATGCGCTCAGCGACGACATCATGGTGCCGGTGGCGATGGCGCCGCTGCTCAAGGCGGTCGAAGAGCGCGATCCGGCCGCCGACAAGCCGCAGGCCTTCGCCATCGACGAACTCAATCCGCGTGGCCTGCGCCCGTCGATCGAAACCACGGTGCATGCCTTGATGCCGCAACGCGTGGTTCTGCATGTCCACTGCGTCGACACGATTTCGCTTGCCGTGCAGGCCGATGGCGGGGCCGAGGTCGCCAGGCGGCTCGGCGGCATCGAATGGGCCCATGTGCCCTATCGCCGGCCGGGCCTGCCGCTCGCCCGTGGCATTGCCGAGAAACTGCGGCCTGGCGTCGATGTGCTGATCCTTGGCAATCATGGGCTGGTCGTCGCCGCGCAAACCGTGGCCGAGGCGGAGCGGCTGCTCCACCGCGTCCGCTTGCTGTTGGCACGGCCGGCGCGCGCGACCGCCGCGCCCGACATCGCGGCCCTGACAGCGCTTGCCGCTGACAGCGCCTACCGGTTGCCGGTGGATCTGGAAGCCCATGCAGTTGCGCTCGATGCGCAAAGCCGTCGCATGGCGGAGGCCGGCAGCCTCTATCCCGACCATGTCATCTTCCTCGGCCAGGGTTCGGTGGTGGCCAAGCCAGGCGAGAACGCGGCTAGCGTCACCGCGCGCCTCGGCACGGCCCCCGTGGCGATCCTGTTTTCCGGCGCCGGCGTGCTGATGCGTGGCAACGCCAGTCCCGGCGCCGACGCCATGCAGCGCTGCCTCGCCGACGTGACGGCTCGCGTCGATGTCGCGGCGCGGCTGAATTATCTCACCGCTGCCGAGAACGACGAACTGGTCAATTGGGACGCCGAGCAGTATCGCCAGAAGCTCAATGCCACAGGCGGCTAGCAAAGGACTGAAGACATGATGCCCCTTGTCATCGGCATCGACATCGGCACATCGGGCGCGCGCGCCGTCGCCATGCGTCCGGATTTTTCCATTACCGGCCAGTCCGCCGTTCGGCTCGACGAATTCGGCCAAAATCCCCGCTCCCCCTCGGCATGGTGGCAAGCAGCCCGGGCGGCTCTGACAGAATTGCTTTCGGGCATCGACCGCACTGCTGTCCGCGCCATTGCCGTCGACGGCACGTCGGGCACGCTGCTGGCCGTCGACGCCGCCGGGCGACCGCTGGTCGAGCCGCTGATGTACAACGACAAGGTCGACGACGCCGGCATCCTGGCGGCCATCGCCCGCGAGGCGCCGGACGCGAGCGCCGCGCACGGCGCGACTTCAGGCCTGGCCAAGGCGTTACGGTTTCAGCATCTGCCCGGCATCGCGGGCGTGCTGCACCAAGCCGACTGGATCGCCGCAAACTTCTCCGGCCGCTTCGACGTCAGTGACGAGAACAATGCGCTGAAGACGGGCTTTGATGTCGAGGCGCGCCGCTGGCCGGACTGGATCGCGGCCACCGGCATGCGCATGGACTTGCTGCCTCATGTGGTCGAGCCGGGCGATGTCACCGGCACGCTCACCGCGGCTGCCGCGGAACTGTTCGGCCTGCCGCGCGATGTGGTCGTGGTCGCCGGCACGACGGATGGCTGCGCCTCGTTCCTGGCGACGGGCGCCACGGCCGCCGGCGACGGCGTCACGGCGCTGGGATCCTCGCTCACCATCAAGACCCTGTCCGGCCGGCCGATCTCGGCACCACGCTTCGGCATCTACAGCCATCGCCTTGGCGACACCTGGCTGGCCGGCGGCGCGTCGAATTCCGGCGGCAAGGTGTTGGCCCAGCATTTTCCGCTGGCGCGGATCATCGAACTCAGCGCGGCGATCGATCCCACGACGCAAACTGGTCTCGACTACTATCCGCTTAGTACGACGGGTGAACGATTTCCGATCGCCGATCCCACCTTGCGACCGCGTCTTTCGCCGCGACCCGCTGATGATGCCGACTATCTCAAGGCGATGTTCGAAGGCATGGCGGCGATCGAGGCGCTCGGCTACCGCAGGCTGGCCGAGCTCGGCGCGCCGGCGCTGACCTCGGTCAGAAGCGTCGGCGGCGGCGCCGCAAATCCGGCCTGGACCGGGATTCGGCGACGCAAGCTCGGCGTCGATTTCCTGCCCGCACTTTCCGACGAGGCGGCCGCTGGCACGGCGCGGCTGGCGCTGAAGGGTGCAAGCAAGGCAGGACTGGCATGACCGCGAAAAAGATCGAACGCCTCGACGGCATCGGGCCGCTGGCCGAGCGCTACCAGGTGTTCCTGCTCGACCAGTTCGGTGTGCTGCATGACGGCCAGGCTCCTTATCCAGGCGCGGTAGAGGCATTGTCGGCGCTGAAGCGCGCCGGCAAGACGGTGGTGCTGATCTCCAATTCCGGCAAACGCGCCAGACCCAATGAGGACCGCTTGCTGAAACTCGGCTTCGCCGCCGGCAGTTGGGACCATTTTGTCTCCTCCGGCGAGGTGGCGTGGCGATCCTTCAACGAGATGGCGGCATCGGGAAAGCTGCGTCCGGGGACAAAATGCCTGCTGATCAGCCGCGACAACGACCGCACGGCGATCGAGGGCCTGCCCTTTGTACTGACCGAGGCCGGCGAGGACGCCGAACTGGTACTGATCTCGGCCAGCGAGGGCGACTGCCACGAGCTCGGCCATTATCGCCGGCTGCTCGCCCCGGCGGCGGCGCGACAGGTGCCGTGCTTCTGCACCAACCCGGATAGGATCATGCTGACGGCGGTCGGGCCGCGCTTCGGCGCCGGCGAGATCGCAGATCTCTACGAAAGCCTGGGCGGCAGTGTCACCCGCATCGGCAAACCCTATCCGGCGATCTACGACGCGGCCCTGGCGCTGGCCGGCGAGCCTGAGCGCGGCAGCGTCGTCTGCATCGGCGACAGCGTCGAGCATGACATAGCGGGTGGCAACGGCGCCGGCGTCACCACGGCGCTGGTGCTCGGCGGCATTTTGGCGGACACGCCTGACCTTGCCGCCGTTTTCGACGAGCAGCAGGCCTGGCCCGATTACATCACGGCATCCTTCAGCTTGCGCTGAGCGCCTCGAGCATGCGCTTGGCGCTTTCCTCGTCGGTGATCAGGATCGTCGGCGCGATCAGGTTCATGGCGCCGAGCAGCGCCTCGGTCTTCTCCTCGCCGCCGGAGGTGAGGATGCGGATTGGCGCCGCGCGCAGACGGTCGACTTCCACCGACATCACATGGCTGTTGACGGGATGGTCGACCAGATCGCCATTGCGATCGAAGAAATGGAACAGAAGATCGCCGACGGCGCCACGCTCGAGCAGGGCCTCGCGGTCCGCTTCCCTGAGAAAGCCGCCTCGAGAGAAGGTGGTGGCCGAGGCGATGCCGCCGACGCTCAGCAGAACCGCATCGAGCACGTTGGCCATCTCAAAGACCTCCTGCAGGCCGCAGCGCTCGACCAGCGCGATCTTGGTCTCGACGCTGTCGACGACAGCCGGCGTCGGGATCAGATAGCCGTCGCCCTGGAATATCTGGGCGAAGCGCCAGGCGAACTCGGCCGGGTTGTAGCGCCGCACGACGCCGACACCGCCCAGCAGCGAAATGACCTTGAAATCCGAGAGCGACTTGGCGCTGATGAAGGGCAGGCTGGAGAACAGCGTCCGGCCCCAGCCGACGCCGACGCGCATGCCGGATTTCATCGTGTCGGACAGGAAAGCCCCGGTCTTGGCGCTGATCGCGGGGATCGGATCGGCATTGGGCGCGGTGAGCGGGGCGACCAGCGCTTGCTGCAGGCCGAAGGTCCGCTCCAGCGCGCGCTCCAGCCGTACGATCTCCGACAATTCGCTCTCGATGGTGATCTTCACTTCGTTGCGCGAGCGCGCCTCGGCCAGCATGCGCACGATGGTGACGCGGCCGACGCCAAGCACGTCTGCGATCTCGTTTTGCGTCATCTGCTCGACGAAATACATCCAGGCGGCGCGAATCCTGAGGCGGTCGGTCCGGCTTTCACCAGTGACCTGCTCGGTCGTCTCCGCTCCTGTTCGCCCCTCTCCGGCCCGCCCC